>JAHOYS010000161.1 GCA_019038815.1 Desulfobacterales bacterium
ATACCCTTATTCAAAACAATCCGAAAATCATCGATGTCATGGTTCATCTGGAACCCTGCCAGGAAAGCTCTTTTCAATAGAAATTTTTGGCAGCCTCCCTCTGATCAGGCGTATCCTGAAAATAGAACCCTGACCTTTTTTTGAAAATACGCTGATATTTCCGCCATGTTCCTGGATAATTTTTTGGGTCATTAAAAGTCCAAGACCTGTACCCTCCAGTCCTTTGGTGGTAAAAAATTTATTAAACAGCCTCTGCCTGTGATCTTTGTCAATACCACATCCATTGTCTTTAATTTCGATATAGATGGCACCTTCTTCCTCATACACTTTAACCCAGATTTTTTTGTCCCTGTCTTTATCCACATCAACGAATGCATCAATGGCATTACCGATCAGATTTGTCATGCATTCATGTATTTTTTCATAATCAAGAGGAACCGGTGCAATCTTCTGATCAAGCTGCAGCTTGATCTCAATTTCATTTTCCTGAACTTTAGCGGCAAAAGATTCAACAACTTCGGTTATAATATCTGCCGGATTACTCAAAGCCGGTGTGATGGTCCTGAACCTTGAATAATTTAAAAATGCTTTTGAGAATAACCGGATGCGCTCAATATTTCTGGTCAGAGTTTCAATCCCCTTATGGACTCTTTTGATATCTCCTTTTCCTATTCCGGATTTGAGAAAATACATCCCCCCGTCCAGGGCATTGATCAGGTTCTTAATCCCATGGGCCAGCCCTGCAACCGTCTGTCCTACAATAGCCATGCGCTCAGCTTCAATTTTTTCTTTTTCAAGTTTTTTCACCTGACTGATATCATGAACTGAAAACGCCATACCGATTGTCTTCTGAAGATCTTGCAGTTTATTTCCGATTAAACGGCCATAAAATCTGTCTCCATCGCTCCGTTTGAGTTCTGCTTCAGGCAGGTAGACATGGTCGCTGCCCTCGGATACCTGGGCAAGAAAGCCTTTGGGAAGCATGGTATTAATATCCTCAAGTGAGACAATCTGCCCCTGATCAATATTAAACAGACTTCTGGCAGCTGAATTAAACACTTCCACCTTGCCCTTTTTACTGATCCCTACTATCCCGTCCATGGATGTATTAATCAATGACTCAAGATAATTATGGGCAGACTCCAGACTGTCCTGCAACTTCACGGTCCTGGAAATATCCACGGCCATCTCCATGACCAGATCATATTCATCATCCTCATTTTTCAACGGAATGGTAATAACATGCATATTCAAGGTTCTGCCGTCAGCCAATTTCCAGACATGATGACCGGTATGCTGTAGCCCGTCTTCAAAGGTCCGCCTTGCCGTACATTCAATACATTTTTCTGTTCTGCCCTTTAGTGCTGAATAACAATATTCCCCTTTAAGGTTTTTAATTATATCTTCGGCCCGCTTATTGGCCCTGACAATTTTAAAATCTTTATCAATGATCATGATATGACAAGGTACCTGCTCAAATAAAAGCTTGTATTCTTCTTCAGTCTTTTTGAGCCGGGTCTTTAACTCCTGTGCCGGGTCTTTCATTTCTATATTCCTTTTGTGGTAAACATTAATTCAAATTGAGTCAAAAAAATAATGTTTAAAAAATCATTTATTTTCAGCATGTTACCTTGCGTTTTTTAAAATTGACATATTTTATTTTTATTTTTTCCATTTTTTCCCTTGACAATATTTTCAATTTTATTTAATCCATACTAACTTGATATAGATTATATTAGTAGGAAATACAAATACAAAAATAATTTTACTTTTTATCATTATGAAACTTGCAACACAAGTCAGATACGGAACCAGAATATTACTTGACCTGGCCATGCACCAGAGCAAAGGAATAGTACAGATGGGTGATATTGGATCACGCCAGAATATCTCCCTTAAATATCTTGAACAGCTTATCATGCCGATTAAAAATGCAGGCTTTGTAACAACCAAAAGGGGTCCCAAGGGAGGATACCGCCTGGCTAAAAGCCCGGATCAAATCACACTGGCCCAGGTTGTCCGCGTGTTTGAAAAAGAGCACACACCCCAAAAAACTTACGATGACACATCAAGTTATTCAGAACATCAGGATTTTCTTATACGAGAGGCATGGGATGAAGCCATTGAAGCATTTTACAACCGGTTGGGAAAAGTCACCCTTGAAGACCTGTCCATAAAGACAACTAAAAAACTCTGGAAAAATTCTAATTTACTAATTTTTACGTAATGAAAAATAAAAGGATAATTATTATTAATTTTTTAACAAGGAGAAGTAAATGAAAAAGATTGTAATACTTGGATCTGGTGCCGGCGGAACCATGTGTGCTGCCAAACTGAGAAGAGAGCTGGGCCGGGACTGGGAAATCACTATTATTGATAATGACGAAATGCATCATTATCAACCTGGATGGCTTTTTATTCCTTTTGGAATTTATACTGCTGATGACTGCCAGAAACCCAAACGTGATTTTATTCCCCCGGGTGTGAATTTTGTACTGGATGAAGTTGTCGGTGTGAATCCTGACAAGAGAAAAGTTGAATGTAAAAAAGACAAATATGACTATGACTACCTGATCGTTGCCACAGGCTGTCATCCGGCACCCGAAGAAGTGGAAGGACTTGAAAACTGGAAACCCGATTCAAACGCCAATGAGCATACCTTTTTCACCCTTGAAAGCGCCTGCGCACTTTACAAGAGGATGAAATACTTTGAAAAGGGCAAGATGATCTTCAACATTGCCGAAATGCCCCATAAATGTCCTGTTGTTCCCATGGAGTTCATCTTTATGGCAGACTGGTTCTTTGCTAAAAACGGCTGCCGGGACAATATTGAAATTGAATTTGTCACCCCGAACACGGGTATTTTTACAAAACCCATCGCAACCAAGGTTATGACGGCGACCGCTGAAGAAAAAGAAATTCTGGTGACTCCGAACTTTGACCTTACTACCGTGAATACAGAAGAAAAATTTATTGAATCTGCTAGAGGCGACAAGATAGATTATGATCTTTTTATTTCCACCATGCCGAACCTGGGTGCGGATTATATTGAAAACTCAGGAATGGGAGATGGTATGGGATATGTGCTGACAGACCATCATACGCTCCAGGCAGAAAAATATGAAAACATTTATGTTGTGGGTGATGCAACCAATGTTCCAACCTCAAAGGCGGGTTCGGTTGCCCATTATGAAGCAGACATCATTGTTGAAAACCTGCTCCTTGAAATTGACGGCAAAGAACCCAAACCTTCTTTTGACGGTCATTCAACCTGTTTCATCGTATCCGGTTACGACAAAGCCTTCCTGTTTGACTTTAACTACAAAACAGAACCGCTTCCGGGCAAATTTCCGTTCCCGGGTATAGGACCCTTTGAACTTGTGGGTGAAAGCAACATGAACTACTGGGGCAAGATGATGTTTAAATGGGTATACTGGAACCTTCTTTTGTCTGGACAGGATATGCCGCTTGAGCCTCAGATGGCGATGGCTGGAAAACATTGGCCCAAAGTTGAAACAGAATAGGAGGCTGATATGACGAATGAAGAGTTGATACTTCAAAAGCTTGAACGTCTTGAAACCCAGATACAGCCTTTGATTAAGACCAGCGAAAAATTAGCGGAGCTGAAAAATGATCTGATTCCCATCAGCAATCATGCCACGGCTCTCTTAATCAATGAGTTGACTGAGGTGGAAGCCGGTTTCCAGCTTGAAAATTTTATGTCTCTGACCAAAGAGGCCATGAGAAACACTGAGAACTTTATATTTGCCTTAAAGCAGATGGCCAGTATCATAGAATTTGTAAAAGATCTTGAGCCCCTGCTTAAATCAGCTGTTCCCCAGATTATTCATTACCTGAATGAGCTGGAGCAAAAAGGTGTCTTCAGGATTATAAAAGCTACGGTTGATCTGCGTAGCAAGGTTGCTTCCGCCTATACTGCTGAAGATATTGATGTCATGGGGGATGGCCTTGTCGCCCTTCTCGGCTTAAGCAAAAGCCTTTCAGATCCCAAGGTAATTGAGCTTATGGAAAAACTGTCCAAGATTCCTTCCAGGGTGGAACTGGAAAATGCAAAGAGTGTTGGAGTTTTCGGACTTGCATCGGCCGGGTTTAATCCTGAAATCAGCAAAGGACTTGGGGTACTCATGGAGCTTACAAAGGCCATGGGCAGGATTGAAAAATAAAAAAAAAGGAAGAATCTATGGGAAAAGCTTCTGAAAAAAAAATACTTGTCGTGGATGATGAGCCTGATGTAAGAAATTTTTTGGCCGCTTGTATTCAGGATGCCGGCTTCATGGTAGATTCAGCTGTTGACGGACAGGATGCCCTTGAACAAATCGAAAAGGAAATCCCGGACCTGATGACCCTTGATATGGTCATGCCACGAAAATCCGGGATTGAGCTGATTCGAACCTTAAGAAAGAATGACAAGTGGTCAAAGCTGCCTGTCATCGTTATTACAGCCCATGCCCGAAATGAATTTGCAAGTGACGATATAAAAAGCTTCAATGCCTTTACATCCGGGCTCAAACCAAGACGGACAATAGAAAAACCGGTTACTCCGAAAGTTCTGGTAAATACTATTTGTCAGATCCTTGACGTTGAACCTGAACATGATGTTTCCACAGATAAAGGGCTCTCATCTGATGACGAAAACCTTGTCAAGATGATACAGAACAGCGATTCAAAAATACTTGACCAGATTAAAAATCTTCTCGGGGCTGAATAAACTCCCCTGTCATACCTTAATGCATGCAGTTGTCACTGGTTGACAGCTGCATGCATTCTTCACTGTCTCATGCACAAATGTTCAAAGGTCTACAGAGATGCGCAGCCGGCCAGGTTGTTACTGCCATTATTATTTATCAAATCAGCGATACTGATACCGTCAAGCTTTTCATATAAAACCGAAGTGGCATCATGCCAGGCATCCCGAACAAGGCAGTCGGCTGCCATTTCACACTTTTCAGGAGAACTGACGCATGCCACAAGATCAGTCTGCCCCTCAAAAAGCCGGACAATCTGACCAAGGTATATTTCGCCGGGGTCTTTTGCCAGCAGATGCCCGCCTTTGGGGCCTCTCACGCTTTTTACAATACCGGCCTTCTTTAAAGTGCGCAAAATCTGTTCAAGGTATTTTACCGGTATCTTTTGATTTGATGATATTTTACTGACCTGAATGGCACCCTGATTTAACTGCAATGCAAGCTCGATTAAAATCCTTGTTCCATAGCGGGTTTTTGTTGAAAGTTTCATTGAGTTTCTTCCAAAGCCTTTGAAATCCTTTTTGAGAATATACTTCCCAGGCGCCTGTAAAATGTAACAGCAGCTTTTGGATACCGGTTAAAAATATCTTCAATTTTGTCTTTTGAAATCTTTAAGACTTTTGTCCGGGCACGACTGATACAGGAAGCCGTATATATTCCTTTTTCAACAATGGATGACCAGCCAAACACCTCACCCGGCTCTGTAAGGCTGCATATTGTCAGTTCCTTGTCCTTTATCAGCAGATCAATATTGCCTTCTTCCAGAATATAAAGAAAATCCGCCCGGCTGCCTTTTTCAAAGATCACTGCATCTTTCTCATAGGTTCCCACAGTACAGCTATTTTCAATTTCCTTGATCACTGCTGCATCAATTCCTTCGAAAAAATGAATTTCATGAATATTCATTTTTACCTCCTTTCATTAATATTATTATAAGAAAAGGCATACAGCATAAATTTACTATACTAAATTAGTATACATTTTTTGAGTATATATTTAAAGCATTGTTTTTATATTGTATTTTTGTACTACAATGTGATATAAAAATATCCTTGTGTTAAGATTTATTAATTTAATTGTTTTGCAGGAGAAAACGGGTGAAAATAGTTTCCATAGCCACAAGTACGAAAAAAGGCACAACCAAAAAATGTATTGAAAAAGCAGAACTGATTGAAAACCACGGGATCAAAGACGATGCCCACGCAGGCGA
>JAHOYS010000343.1 GCA_019038815.1 Desulfobacterales bacterium
AAAAGAAAAAAAGTCGTGGCAAAAAAGATTGAAAAAACTGCTCCAGCCGACCAAAAACTTCTCAACCGTAAAACTGTCATGGATATAATCCAAAGCATGCGGGCTGAAGGGGCTACATTTGACCAGGTTGCAAGCCGTTTGATTGAGCTGGGTCAGCCCACATTCTCCGGTCGGGGAGAATGGCACGCACAAACCATTCACAGGCTTTGCAATAAAAAATAAGCTTATTTTAAATTTCAAAAGAAAAGCAGCGGGCAGAAAAACTCTTTCCCGCTGTTTATTTTTTCAGGGAAACCATATACTCTTCCCATTCTGAAGGAAGAAGCTGTTTTTTTTTCGTATTACATTCTTTACAGCATGTCACAAGATTAAACTTCTCCGACTTACCGCCACGGGCTAAAGGAATGACATGATCCATGGTGAGTTCTCCGGGTAAAAAATTATTTTTACAATAATGACAAATCCCCAAAGCGCGTTTCCGCTTCCACCATTGACTGGATCGTAGTTTTCTTGCCTTATCCCGTTCTTTTTTCAAGAATGCTTCATCTGTAAAAGTAAAAAACTGATCCATGGGTTTAGTAACCGAATTCGTTTAAGATCTTTGAATTATCGACCCAGTTTTTCGTTACTTTTACAAAAAGCTTTAACAACACCTTTTGACCGGTCATTTGCTCAATGTCTTTTCTTGCTTTAGCTCCAATTTTTGTCAGCATGGAACCTTTTTTTCCGATAATGATACCCTTTTGAGAATCCCTGACAACGTGGATGCTGGCATGAATGACGATCAGTTTTTTTTCCACCTCAAAAGAATCAACAGTAACCGCGCTTGAATAAGGGATCTCCATTCCTGTTAGTCTAAATACTTTTTCCCTTATTATCTCTTTGACCATAAATTTTTCAGATACATCTGTAAACGTCTCTTCAGGGAACAGCCTGGGACCTGTAGCTAACGATTGTTCAACTTCTTTGAGAAGATTTTTTACCTGAATATCCTTTTTGGCCGAAATTGGAACAATTGCCTTGAAATCATGCAATTTTCGGAATTCCTCAACAAATTTATAAACCTCTGCCTTTTTAACCAGATCAATTTTATTCAATGCAAGGACGATAGTTTTAGAAGTTTTTTTAAATTGCGATATGATCAGTTTCTCTGCTGAATAATTTCTAGCAGCTGCATCCACCATAAAAAGGATTATATCCACATCTTCTAAGGCCTGCATGGCCTGATCAACAATTCTTTTATTTAACAAGGTTGTGCTTTTATGAATTCCGGGCGTATCAATCAGAATAACCTGGGATGACGGTTTGTTAATAATCCCGAGAATTCTATCCCGGGTCGTCTGAGGTTTTTTAGATGTAATGGAGATTTTCTGCCCCAGTACCTGGTTGAGTAAGGTGGATTTCCCTGCATTAGGCGCACCGATAATTCCCACAAACCCTGATCGAAACTTATTTTCTTCTTTATTTGTCATCATACCAGTCTATTAAGTCCTCAATTTCTTCTAAAATTGTATCTCTTCCTTTTTTTGTCTTGGATGAAAAAAGGATAACACTGTTCTTTTCCCGGTTTATTTGGGAGCAAATGGAGTTAAGCCTTTTCTGCTGCTTTGTTTTTGACAGTTTATCAGATTTTGTTAAAATCACAAGATACGGCATTTTATGAGATTCCAGCCAGTCAACCATATCAGATTCTTCTTTCCCGGGATCTCTTCGGATATCAATCAATAAAATTAACCCCAAAAGGCTTTGGCGCCGGGAAAGATATAAGTTAATCATGGGTTGCCATTGAGCTCTGATTTTTTTTGATACTTTGGCATAACCATAGCCGGGAAGGTCTACAAAAGAAAGGCCTTCATTAACCAGAAAAAAATTGATGAGCTGGGTACATCCGGGTTTTGAACTTGTTTTCACCATATCCCTTCTTTGAATCAGTGTATTGATCAAAGAAGATTTACCCACATTGGACCGGCCCGCAAAAGCGATCTCAGGGAAATCATATTCCGGGTACTGGGATGGTTTAACAGCACTTTTAATAAACTCAACGGTTTTAATAATCATTTCAGCTCTTTTAAATAGCCTTCCACACGGTCAAGACCGGTTTTAAGATTCTCCATGGAATTTGCATAGGAAAATCGTAAGTACCCTTCCCCGTTTGCCCCGAAATCAATCCCCGGGGTGACCCCGACATGGGCTTTTTTTAAGATATCAAAGGCAAGGGCATATGAATCATTTGAGATATGTTTTGCATTGGCAAACACATAGAATGCACCTGTGGGTTCAATCGTAATCCCAAACCCCATTTTCTTTAATCTCTCAATGACATAGATGCGGCGCTTATTGTACGTCTCTTTCATGACCCGGGTCTCTTGATGGGCACCTGTTAAGGCTGCTGCACCTGCAAGCTGAGCCACGGAATTTGCACAAATGAAAAAATTCTGCTGAAGGATCTGTAACGCCCGGACAAATTCAGGTGGTGCTATCAGATATCCAAGACGCAGGCCGGTCATGGCAAAAAGTTTTGAAAATCCATTCAACACAAAGGCTTTGTCTGTAAACTCAAAGATTGAATGTTCTTTTCCCTCATAGACAAGCCCATGGTAAATTTCATCTGAAATCACATAAAGGTTGTTAGCCTCTGCAATATCCACAATCTGCTGCATTCTTTTCTTTGGAATAACATTTCCAGTTGGATTAGAAGGAGAATTAATAAAAATCGCCTTGGTTTTTGAAGTGATTTTTTCTTTTATCGCTTCCGGGGTATAAACAAATCCCTCCTCTTCCAGGACAGGCACCATCACCGGAACCCCTTGAACATAATTGATAAAATTAGCATAGCAGGCATAATGCGGATCGGAAATAATGATCTCATCCCCGGGATTTACAAGGGCGGAAAACAAAAGCAGCATGGCAGGAGAAGTGCCTGACGTCACCAGAATCTGCCCGGGATGGACGGTCGTGTTATAGGTTTTTTTATGGTAATCACTGATGGACTCCCTCAGCCGGATATCACCCAGGCTGTGGGTATAGTGTGTTTCATTTTTGGCAAAAGCTTCAATAGCCACCTTATTGACACAGGCCGGCACATTAAAATCAGGCTCCCCAATCTCCATATGAATAACATCAATACCGGATGCTTCCATTTTATGGCTCTTTTCAAGTATATCCATAACTATGAAAGGCTTTAGTGTTTCACATCTGTCTGCAGGTTTCATTTAAAGCACCTTGTTTAATGAATATTCAATAATTCCTTCTGCGCCAACCTGAAGCAGTTTTGGAATCAAGTCTCTGACAAACCCAATTTCAATAACACTTTCCACGGCAAACCAGTCGGATTGATACAAAGGTGAAATCGTAGGTGTATTCAGACTCGGCAGAAGGGAAACAACCTTTGCAATTTTATTTTCAGGGACATTCATTTTTATTCCCACAAGCTTTTCAGCAACGAGTGCTGCCTGCAATAACAAGGCGATCTGTTCTATTTTCTCTCTTTTTACAGGATCATTCCAGGCAGTCTTATTTGCAATCAACTGAGTATTGGTTTCCATGACTTCATGGATCACCCTTAAGTTATGAGCCCTTATCGTACTTTCGGTTTCCGTAATCTCCACGATAGCATCTGCAAGGCCTGAAACAATTTTAGCCTCTGTGGCACCCCAGGAAAATTTTATGTTTACATCAATATTCCGTTTTTCAAAAAACCGTTTTGTGAATTTTACAAGTTCTGTAGAAATGGTTTTCCCTGCAAGGTCTTCAAGGGTTTTTATGGGAGAATCATTTGCAACGGCAATCACCCATCTTGCAGGCCGGGCACTGACTTTTGAATAGATAAGATCGGCCACCACATGAACATCTGATTCATGCTCGGCAACCCAGTCAAGACCTGTCAGCCCTACATCAATGATGCCGCTCTCAACATTGATGGACATTTCCTGGGCACGGCACATGGCACATTCGATGGACTCATCATTAATATCGGGAAAATAACTTCTGCCCTCAATATTGATTTTCCATCCCGACCGGTTAAAAAGATTTATCGTTGCATTCTGAAGACTTCCTTTTGGAATTCCTAATTTCATTTTTTTTTCCATTATTTATATACCTCTTTTGGATCAAAAATTTTTGATTCTACTATTGTTAAATCATTATCTTCCACCTTTGAAAAAAAACAGCTCTTATACCCTTTATGACAAGCTGCACCACCCACCTGATCCACCCTTAAAAGAATCGTATCATTATCACAATCCACCCGGATTTCCTTTACATGCTGTACATGACCGGATGTTTCGCCTTTTTTCCACAATGCATTCCTTGATCGACTGTAATAAGTGGCATTCCCGCTTTCCATGGTTTCATTAAAGGCCTGTTCATTCATATAGGCAAGCATAAGGACAACACCTGTCCTGTAATCCTGTGCAATAACAGGAATCAATCCCTTGCCTTTTTTAAAATCAAGTTTTACCATGATATGTAATAACCCCACTAAGAGTATGTAGTAATCAAAACTTACTTAAATAACCAGTATTGTTCAAAAAGTCAAATTTTATAAATTGCAAAACTGCAGGAAAGAAGAAAGATGTTCAGTTGCAAGAATCATTTTTGTTTGTCTTGTACCAAACAATACGTTAATAAGGTTATGAAAGGGGCATAAAATTTGACAGATTTTTTAAAAATTGGTTCCAAAAAAATTGAAATACAATGGCATCAGAAAAGACAAAAAGACCGCCCGGCCCTGATCTTTTTGCATGAAGGAATAGGGTGTGTCGAAATGTGGAAAGATTTCCCCCGGATATTATCCCGGGATACAGATTGCCCGGCCCTGGTCTTTTCAAGGTTTGGATACGGCAGGTCAGATCAGTGCCCTGTCCCATGGAAAATCAATTTCATGCATAAAGAAGCGTTAAGCATTCTGCCTGAAATTATAAAAAAAACTCAAATAAAAGACTATATCCTGATCGGTCATTCCGATGGCGGGTCAATTGGAACTATATTTGCCGGCAGTCCATATGCAAAAGGTCTGAAAGGTTTGATCACGGAGGCGGCCCACGTTTTTTGCGAACAGATCACTGTGGGTTGCATCCAGCAGGCAAAAACAGATTATGAACAGCATAACTTAAAACAAGGCCTTGAGAAATATCATGGTAAAAATACAGATAATGCATTCAGGGGCTGGAATGACGTCTGGCTGCACCCTGATTTTATCAAATGGAATATCGAAAAATACTTAAGCGGAATCAAAGTCCCCATGCTTGCCATCCAGGGGAAAGACGATCAATATGGAAGCAAAAAACAGATCGAGTCCATTAAAAACCATGTTAAACATGCCAAAACTTATCTGATTGATGATTGCAGGCATTCTCCACACCTTGAACAGCCTGAAAAAGTATTAAATATCATGACTCAATTTATTCATCAGCTTAAGGAATGAACAATAAAATATGAGGAAAAGAATGTGATCCCCTGGGAAAAGATCGACAGGGCAAAAGTCCCTGGACATGAAGGAGAAGTCACACTGATGAAGCGAGGCTCGGAATTCTCGATCCAAACTGCAGGGACACAGTTGATGAACAGCCGTCTCCATGGTTCCGAAGATGCGCTGGCAAAACTCACATGCAGCCGCATCAAACAAACATCGGGCTTAAGAATTCTCATTGGAGGCCTCGGCATGGGCTATACCCTGGCAGCCGCACTTGAACAATCAAGGCCGGATGCACGCATCATTGTATCCGAACTTATCCCGGCTGTGGTCGGATGGAACCGGGAATACCTGGGCCACCTTGCAGGAATGCCACTGGATGATCCCCGGGTATCTGTCAAAGAAGAAGATGTGGCAAAAATCATCAGAGGGGAAAAATCCGCATGGGATGCAATACTTCTTGATGTGGACAACGGACCTGCCGGGCTTACCCGGACAGCCAATGACCGCCTCTACAGCGGACCCGGCCTGAAAACATCCTTTTTTGCTCTTCGC
>JAHOYS010000310.1 GCA_019038815.1 Desulfobacterales bacterium
TCAATATCGACATTATCAAGACCGATCCCGGCTCTTGCAATCACTTTAAGATTTGTGGCAGCATCAAGAATCTCTTTTGTGACTTTAGTAGCGCTCCTGATGGCCAGAGCATCATATTTGCCTATGATTTGTTTAAGCTCCTCCGGGGTAAGCCCTGTATTAACATCGAGTTCGATTCCTTCCTGGTTTTCAAAAATCTCAAGCCCTGCTTCACCCATTTTATCACTGACAAGAACTTTCATTATTTGTTCTCCTTTTCAAAAGATTCCATAAATTGTACCAAAGCATTAATGCCCTCCATGGTTGTTGCATTATAAATGGAAGCCCTGCACCCCCCGACCGATCTGTGTCCCTTAAGTCCGCCAAGCCCGTTTTCAGTCGCTTTAACAACAAATAGTTTCTCCAACTCTTCGTCCGGCAGCCTGAAGGTCACGTTCATTAAGGATTTTGAGTCTTCTTGAGCTGTGGTTCTGTAAAAGGAACCAGAATCAATAAAATCATATAAAAGACCTGCTTTCTTAATATTGTATTCTTCCATCTTTTCAAGTCCGCCCATCTCTTCTTCAATCCATTTCAACACAAGATCAATGGTATATACTCCAAAACAGGGTGGTGTGTTATACATTGAATTTTTTGATGCATAGGTAGAGTATTTTAACATGGACGGCAGGTCAACATTGGCCATATCCAGCATATCCTGCCTGATAATCACCATACAGGCACCAGATGGCCCAAGATTCTTTTGAGCTCCGGCATATATTAAACCAAATTTTTCCATATCAAGGGGTCGTGAAAAAATATCTGAAGACATATCACAAACAATAGGGATACCGTTTGTATCGGGAAATTCATGAAACTGGGTTCCCTTAATGGTATTGTTGGATGTCAGATGAACATATTTGGCATTGGTTGAAAATTGAATGTTTTTTGGAATATATGAAAAATTCTTGTCTTCCGAGGAAGCAACAACTGTGTAATTCTTTTTTTGAACCTCAACCTCTTTTATGGCTTTTGTTGACCATGTGCCGGTATTGACGTAATCTGCAGTATCATCTTTGGAAAGAAAATTCATGGGAATCATGGCAAATTGAAGAGATGCTCCGCCTTGTATAAAGAGAACATGAAACCGGTCATCCAGTTTTAAAAGTCTTTTTGCCCGGTCAACTGCGTCGTTGATAACATCATCAAAATAAGAAGACCTGTGACTGACCTCTGTAATGGACATACCCGACTGCTTAAAATTTAAAAAAGAGGCTTGTATCTCTTCTAAAACCTGTAAGGGTAATGCAGCAGGACCGGCATTAAAATTAAAAATTCGTTCTGTCATTTTTATTTTCCTTTATCTTAAGTAGGTTAATCAATTATGCTCTCTTGTCTTATGAAACTCTATCTGCGGCCACTCTTCCATGGTAAATCCCAGCTGATACTCGCTGGTTGTCAAAAAGGTCAGCCACCCTTCGGAATCCAGAGTCAGACTGGATTCATTCTTCTTTTTAAAATCTTTCAGTATTTTGTCATCCTTACATGTTACCCACCTTGCAACGGATAAATCAATAGTTTCATAATTGGCAGTCACATTATATTCTGATTTAAGCCGTGCCACGGTTACATCAAACTGAAGTACCCCGACCGCACCAATAATGTGCATGTTTCCAATTAAAGGTCTGAACACCTGTATGGTTCCTTCTTCTGAAAGCTGAACCAGGCCCTTTGTAAGTGCCTTTGCCTTTAAGGGATCTTTTAATATCACACGTCTGAAGTGCTCGGGAGCGAAATTGGGAATACCTAAAAATTTTAAAGGTTCCCTGGAGGTAAATGTATCACCGATTTTGATGGTCCCATGATTATGTATCCCTATAATATCACCTGGATAAGCTTCTTCGATATTATTTCTTTCCCGGGCCATGAAAATGGTGGCATTGGAAATTTTAATCTCTTTTCCAATTCTATGGTGTTTTACTTTCATCCCCTTGGTAAATTTTCCTGAACAGATCCTGAAAAACGCAATACGATCTCTGTGTTCAGGGTTCATATTGGCCTGAATTTTAAATGTAAATCCGGAGAATGCATTTTCAAAAGGTTCAACTTCCCTTGTAGTCGTGGACCGCTTGCCTGGCTGCGGGGCGATTTTAACAAATGTGTCAAGCATCTCTCTAACACCGAAATTGTTAATGGCAGATCCGAAAAAAACAGGGGTCTGAGTGCCATTCAAATACAAATCAAGATCAAAAGGATCTGATGCGCCAACAATTAAATCCACATCTTCCCTGAGCTGTTCTGCCTGGCTTTCAGAAATCAGTTCATCAAGCCTTGAATCGGTCAGATCATCAATAAAAACGCCATCATCATCCCTGGGCGTAAATCCCGGAGAAAATACACCCAGTTCTTTTTTTTCAAGATTATAAACACCTTTAAATCTCTTGCCCATACCAATGGGCCAGGTTAAAGGAACACACTCAATCTGGAGTTTATCTTCAATATCTTCAAAAATATCCAGCGGGTCAAGGCCTTCCCTGTCCAGTTTGTTAATAAAGGTAATAATGGGCGTATTGCGCATTCTGCAGACTTCCATCAATTTCTGGGTCTGGGGTTCAACCCCTTTTGCATTGTCGATGATCATGACGGCACAGTCAACAGCAGTCAACACACGGTAGGTGTCTTCAGAAAAATCTTTGTGACCGGGAGTATCCAGAAGATTAATCTCATAATCTTTGTAAGTGAACTTCATAACAGAAGAAGACACACTGATCCCTCTTTCCTGTTCAATGGATAAAAAATCACTTGTTGCAGCCCTTGCAACTTTCCTTGATTTAACAGCACCGGCCTGCTGTATGGCGCCGCCAAACAGCAATAACTTTTCTGTCAGGGTTGTCTTGCCGGCATCAGGATGACTGATGATCGCAAATGTCCTGCGTTTGTTAATTTGTTTTAAAAGTGTCTTATCCATATTATTTAATTTCATTTTTTTAAAACTTCCTGTAGCCTAAATTGCAAGGGTGGAAATTTAACAGTATTTTTCCCATTAATCAATAAGAAAATATTTTAATGCGGCAAATTCTAAATGATTTCAATTCATTAGACTATATATAGCAATAACTCTTGGCGATAATGTTCTTATGGCTGGCTATATTGAATATGATTAAACGATTCCTGTAAATTCAACACTAAGGTTTTGTTGAAGTTTTTCAATCATTTTAAAAATTTCTTTTAACATGGTTTGATCCAGAGCGGAAAGATTATGAGGATTGATATAATTGTCAGGAATTTTTTCTTCGTCCATAATGGTAGTGATCTGTCTTAAAAATCTTAATTGCATCATATAGTTATAGGCCTTGACAATATCAGTGTATTCTTTGCTGGTTAATGCACGCCGGGTATAGAGCCTGAACAGCCTTGTCAAGGTATTGGTTTGTGAAATACCGTTTTTAAGGGCATAAACCCTTGTGAAATCGGTGATGGGCATCATGCCCAATTTGATATCTAATGATCCTTTTTGATCGCCTTGGGTCTTTACCACAAATTTACCGAAACGACTGATGGGAGGTTTAAAATAGGTGGCGTTTTCTGTAAGGTTTCTTAAAAATCCGGCCCAGTTTTTAATAGAACTTAAAAGATAGTCTTTTAATTCATCTGCCAGAGTCAAGTCACCCCATGTTCCCCTGAAATCGAAAAATATACTGGAATGAAGGAGATTTTCAGGATTTGAGGTTCGAATCCAGGTGTTGAAATATTGTTTCCATTTGGATAAAGGCTGGCACCATTTCGGGTTTTTTGCCATGTTATTGCCACCACAAAATCTGTATCCTGTCATATTCAGCTGATCGCAGATTAAGTGCGAAAGCTTGTCAAAATATTTTTTTGCCTTTTCCGGATATTTTGAGTCTTCATAGACAATAGCGTTATCCTGGTCAGATATGAGGGTTTGTTCTTCGCGGCCCTCCGATCCCATGGTTAAAAATACAAATTTACAGGGTGAAGGACCCATTTTATCAAGGGAAAATCTTATTATTTTATCAATTATTGCATCTGAAAACATAGAGATCAGGCGTGTGATGTATTCAGGACTGGCTCCATTTTTTATGGGGTCAAGAAGCATTTTTTCAAGCTTTGAATGAATATTTTCAATTTCCTGAATGGTCTTGGCGGATTTAACTGTTTTTATCAAAAGATAGGTTGATTTTGTCTGGGCGGATATCAGGTCTTTTTCACTGACAATACCTGTAATATCGCCTGACTGGCTATAAACAGCCAAGTGCCTTTTATCATTTTCGATCATGGATAAAAATACTTCAAACACCTGACAGTCAGCTGAAATTGAAATAAGGGGAGATGACATTATGTTTGAAATGGGTTGGGACAGATCCATCTTTTTTGCCACCGCTTTTTTTCTTAGGTCTGCATCAGTTACAATACCCTGAATAGTCCGCTTATCTTTTTTTATCAAAATAGCACTGGCATTATTCCGGCTCATTTTAATCGCAGCATTCTCAATACTGGTTTCCATCGGACAGGTGATAATATTGGGCTGGAAAATGGTCCGGATGGGTCGATTGAAAAAGGGCAGGTTGAATTCCTTGTCTTTTATCCGTCTTGAAATAATACCGGAAAAGGATTTATTCAGCATGCACTTGCCGAATTCATTGGTAAAATAATCTTGAAACTTTGAATTTTCCTTGCATACGCTTAAAAAGAAATCTGCCTTAAGGGTTATAAAGACTGAATCTTCAAGAATCTTTAAAGATCTGATGGAAACCGCATCATTCAATAGAATTGAAATGCCGCCGAAATTGTCTCCGATCTTCACTTCTCCAGACAGTATTTTTGTATTGTTCAGCTCATAATAATATTGGGCATGGCCCTTGGAGAGGATATAGAGGTTTTCAACCCTTGTAATTTCCTGTTCAAGGAGAACAGTACCTTTTTGAACTTTTTCATAGGAGAATGCATTGGTCAATTTCTCCTGGTCTTGTTTTGAAAGCGTTGAAAATGGATAAATCTGTGATTCTTGTTTCAAATGGAAGTATCCTTTGTGGTCGTTATGAACTGTTTTTTGCAAAGGTTGCTTTTGCGGGTAAAAACAGATCTTTTGAAATCTCTATATAATATAGTTTATTGAATCCAAACAGTTTTGCGATGAACGAAGTCCAGAAAGCCTCTTTTCGCGCATTAAAATATTTGGCCTCATCATTATATCTGTTCCCTGTCACAAACAGGTTGTTCTGGGCTGCAAAAAAAGGTTCTTTCAAATCTGAAAATTGTTTGGAATGATTTTTATCAAGAGAGGTTTCCAGTTGAGCGAACACCTCTCTTATTTGAAACGTCAAGTTTGACTGAGAAATTTCAAATTCTTTTATCAGGTTATTTTCAAGGGGTGTTTCCTGTAAACTGACCAATTGCAGAACTTTAGCTGCTTTTTGGGCGGTTCGATCCATCTTTGATCCAGAAGTTTGTGTCTTGCTTTTTCGGCTGATTTCAATTAACTCCGGCAGCAAATCCAGCCTCTTTTGACAGGCATCCGTTAAAAGGGACTTTGAAGCTTCAATCCGGTTTTTGGATCTCCAGAAACTTGTGTACCCGCCGGCAAGCACACAAAATAAAATAATTGCTGTGAGAACAGAACAGAATCCGAAAAGCTGCAACTTGTGACCGGTCATTATTCACCCCTTTGTTTATTATTGAAGTCAGTATTCAATCAAGTATCATTTAAACAGCAGATTGATCAACTAATATTTTAAGCGTGCATAGTACGTCTTTTGGGAGGCTTTAACAGCATCCTTGAGCGTTAAAATCCCATTACTGTTTAAAATGGGAACCAGTTTTAAAAAAATTTCTGCCGTGGCTATGGCATCCCCGAGGGCTGTGTGCCTTCCGATAATATTAACCCCCAGGCGTTTTGCAATATTTTCCATATCATGTTGCTCATGAACCGGATGCAGAATTGCGGATAATAAAAGCGTATCAATGAC
>JAHOYS010000111.1 GCA_019038815.1 Desulfobacterales bacterium
AATTAAAACATATTATCTTGAAATGCTTCCGTTTAACAAGGTTCTGGGCATTGATATTGATTTGCTTGATTATGAAACCGGCGAAGCCGTCACAAGTTTTAACATGACAAAAGATCTCATCGGAAATCCAGCCGCCGGTATCCTGCACGGGGGAGTGATAGCTTCTGTTATTGATTTAACAGGTGGACTTTCCGCACTCATTTCCTGTGCAAAATCCCATGAAGGCGAATCCCTTGATATCATTGATAAAAAATTTACATCTTCAGCTACCATAGACATGCGCGTGGATTATTTAAGACCGGGCAAAGGCAGATCATTTCAATGCATGAGCCGAATCATCCGGGCAGGTTCCAGGATCGTTGTTGCTAAAATAGATCTGTATAATGAAAAAGAAACCCGGATAGCCACCGGCACTGCAACCTATCTTATTGGCTGAAGCCTTCCTTTTTGATATTTTTATTCATTCCTTGACTTTATATGGGTTTTTTTTTAAAAATATTAAATATAATATCAATAAAAAACTAAAGTAAGCATAGTATGTTTCATTTAAAATAATTTTTATATCAGGGAGAACTATGATGATCTCTTGCAAAATTATAAAATCGGTTTGGCTTATCCTGGTCATGTCCATGACCCTGATTTTTTCTTCTGTTCCTGCCGGCGCCTTTGATGTTTTTATAGGGACATCAACCCCTGGAACATTTTCTAACTTTACCGGCCGGTTGCTGGAAAGGGTTATCAATAAACAAAGTAAGGATATAAACTGCAAGGTCGTGCCTGCATCCGGGGATATTCACAATCTTACAAATCTTTTGCAGGGATCACTGGATATTGCATTGATCAATTCGCACATGCTGCATGATGCAATAAACAAAACTGGAAAATTCAGATTCCTTGATATTAATTATAAAAATTTAAGTATTCTTACCCCTCTTTACGATGTGCCTTTCACCCTTATTGCGGGCGGCAATACCGGTATCACAAAACTGGACGACCTCAAAGGGAAACGGATCAATATTGGCGCACCTTTATCTCTTCAACGTCTTTCAGTTGAAACGATTTTAACAGCGAAAAACTGGTCAAAAAATAATTTTAGCCTGGTGGCTGAAATTTCAGATTCCCAGTCACAGGACACCATGGCATTCTGTCACGGTGACATAGATGTAATGATCCATGTTGGTGTGCATCCAGATCCCTCATTGCAACAGCTGTTCAAACTTTGTAAGGCAAAAACAGCTGACATGAATGATAATGATATTCAAAGCCTTGTTCATCGCCACGCAGCCTTTTCAAAATTTATCATTCCGTCAGGAACCTATCCTTCTCAGACAAGTGATATCAGAACATTTGGAACACAGACCCTTCTGGTGGCGTCACAAAACCTTGATGAAGAAACAGTATATGCTATCCTCAACGCCATATACAGAAATCCCAAAAGATTTTCCAATGCACATCCTTCATTAGCTTTAAAAAAACCGGATATAAAGCAAATGAGCTATGCTGGTATAAAAATGCATGCAGGAGCATTTAATTATTTTTCAGAACACTGATAAATAATTCACTCCTGCTTTGAAAATCTTTTCATTTTTTGTAAGGATTTTTTGAATTCTTCACAGGGATCAGAATAGGAGACTCTCTGGGTAAACCAGAGAAAGTCTGCCGGAGGGACTTTTTCAAATCCTGTAAGATCCAGAGGCATAAGATATTCCGATAAATTTGACGGTTTTACACTGATTTCCCTAAAAGCAATGTTGACTTGTTTAATGGTCTTGTCAACTGCGGCAACTCTGTCAATCACTCCAAGGGCGTATTCGGTATGTCCGCCGCCGATAATGACGATAACAGGGCCTTTGCGATGTTCATACAGCCGGGTGATGGATAATGCCATTTCATCATTTCTTGCAACCCATGTATCATACAGCCTTGACTGCATTTTCCCGTGGCCCATGCCACAGTGAACATTTTTGAAAATAGAAAACATATAATTTTTATATATCTCATCAGACAATTTGGTGGAGAAAACCTGTTCTTTTTCAATGGGACTGATACCATTGATTCCTTTCCGGGTAATTCTTTTTTTTAATGTGTTCGGAAGATCGATTCCGGCCACCTGGAGTTTTTCTTTTTTTGCAATGTTTAAAAGATCGTAATAGTAACGCCACATTTGGTCTGACTGAGTGTCCCATCTCAGTTTTTTTCTCAGGTCAGCCTCAATAATTTCTTCTATTTTTTTTGAATGAGTGACTTTCCCGGAATCAATAAAATTGAGCAGGTCAGGTGTATTATCCATGGAAAAAAATTCAAAGCCAATGCTAGGCTTTAATCCATTGTCAATCAGACGGTGGATAACTCGCTGCTGGAGATGGTGATGGTCGGGGTTATCATGTTTTTCAGAAAGATAGATTACATCATAGGAGCTGATATCCCTGATCAGGGATTCAAAATTTACAGGTTGGCTTGATTTGGTGTTAATTATTTTTCCGATCAAAGGGTCTTTCCTAATTATTGATTTGTTCGTTGTGGCGCAGGCTTGAAATATTGACAGGGCAAAAAAAATCAGGAAAATAAAAAATAATCGATTCATTATGGGACTCCTTTATTATGACAACACATCACTTCTTTTACGTGTGACCTTTAACCTGAAGGTCAGAAACCAGGTTATGAAGATATCAAATTTTATTGTTTTTTAAAATAGAGAACCAGGCTTTTGCCCATGACAGGGTTTAAAAGTTTATCCGTAAATGTTGTGAGTTTTGGTTTTTTCATCAAATCCCAGACAAGAAGCTTGTGATAAAGGTTAACAAGTTTTGAATCTGTCCTGTTGGGTCCGACTAGGCATTTGAGCCACCAGAACGGGGTATGGATGCTGTGGGCATAATGGGATGAAAAATACGTTACGCCAGAGGATTCAATGATTTTTATCAAAGAAGATTTTTTGTAAATTCTGACATGTCCCATATTGGCATTAAAATACTCATCTGATAAAAGCCAGCAGATTTTTTCCGGCCAGAACCTTGGCACACTGACAGCAAGAATTTTCCCGGGCTTTAAAATTCTGACAAGCTCGGACAGGGCTCTTTTATCATCCGGGATATGTTCTAAAACTTCAGAACATATAACAATATCAAAACTGCTGTTTTTAAAAGGCAGCTTTGTTACATCCATGCAGGACAAATCAACACTTTTGCAGCAAAAATCATCGAAGGCCTTGTGAAACGCCAGTTTTTTTTTGGTTTCAATAAGATTTTTAAAACCAAAATCAGCTCCAACGCACATAGTTTTATTTTGCTGACAGGCCTTGATTATATGCCGGCCTTCACCACATCCGATATCAAGAATCCTGTCATCAGAATGGATGCCAAGCCGGTTAAAATCAATGGTAATCATTGATAATTTCCCTATAGGCCTCAACAGTTCGGATGGCGGTTTTTTCCCAGGTGAATTCTTTTAATACCCGATGGTATCCTTTTTGGGCAAGCATTTCGCACAGGGAAGGATCATCCAGCAATTCTAAAATAGCCTCTTCCAATGCCTTTGCATCCCCTGGCGGCACAAGTTTTGCCGCATCCCCGGCAACTTCCGGTAATGCACCGCCTGTGGTGCAGATTACCGGTATCCGACAGGCCATGGCTTCCCCGACGGGAAGTCCGAAACCTTCATATAAAGACGGCACAATTGCAATGTTTGCCTTGGCATACTCTCGTACAAACTGCTCATGGTCAATACGGCCGGTAAATTCAATTGCCTGCCCCAGCGCAAGTTTTTTAACCAGTTTTTCTATGCCGCCATTTTTTTTGGGGCTGCCGATGACAACCAGCTTGACCGGCCGTATTTTCAGTATACTTTTTATGGCAAAAAGAAGATGATAAAGCCCTTTTAAGGGAGTGTCCGCGCTATTAGTCACAATGATGCGGCCCGGCTGTTTTTTGACAGTGTCTATAGGATAAAAATTATTTGTATCAATGCCGATGGGAATGGTTTTAAACTTTGATTCAGGAATGTTGAATTCTCTGGCAATATCTTTTTGGGAACTTTGAGAAACCGTGATAATACAGGGCAATTTTTTTGCCACTCTTTTTTGCATACTGATAAATGAATACCACCGAAGAGCCTTGATTTTTTTTAAGAAAGATTTTGTGCTCTGAACCGCAAGCCTTCTGTCCACTGTCATGGGATGATGAATGGTTGCTGTGACCGGCATCTTTTTTGCCAGGGACAAAATCCCATAAGACAGACACTGGTTGTCATGGATGATATCATATTGTTTTTTTGTCTCTTTAATGTATTTTTTTACCCGCATTCCAAAGGTCAGGGGTTCAGGGTAGCCCATGAAGGAGATATCAAGCCATTCAATCAGGTTAATGGGATCCTTGAGTTCATCTATGCGTGGAGTCCTGAAAAGATCTTCAGGGTTATAAAGATCCAGGGTTTTAAGCATGGTGAGCGTGACATTGTTATTTGGGTGGTTATTTAACAGGGGGTCAGGCGGGCCTGCAATGACTTCGACATCATGTCCAAGGTCACAAAGGGCATGGCTCAAATTTCGGATATAAACGCCCTGGCCCCCGCAGTGGGGATTGCTCCGGTAACTGATAAGGCCTATCTTAAGTGATGAATTCATGAGCATTGTTGGTGCGCCCGGCTGGAATCGAACCAGCGATCTTCAGCTTCGGAGGCTGACGCCTTATCCCCTGGGCTACGAGCGCGAAAGTCATATAATACTTGACCCGTGATTAATGATACGGTCATTATCCAACTTTTCTTTGGCCTCACCGGCCACATAGAGTGAACCGGCTATGCAAACCGAATCCTGGGCATTTGAAATATTAATAGCATGGGTAACAGCTTTTTTTACATCTTCAATGATGGTAACAGGACTTTTGGTGAATCGTTGAGCCGTCTTTTTCAATACCGAAGGTTCAAGGCTCCTGTCGATTTTAGCCTTTGTGATAATTATATTTTGAGCACATGGCACAAGAGCTTCAAGCATTTTTTCATAAGGCTTGTCGTCAAGAATCCCGAGAACCAGTGTCAGGTTTCTGTCTTTTAGAGTTGATGATAAATATTTTCCAAGAACCCTGGCTGCCTGAAGATTGTGTGCCCCATCAAGAATCACCAGAGGTTTTTCCATGACATGCTCAAGCCGCCCCGGCCATTCAGTCAAAGCAAGCCCTTCTTTGACCAGTGTCCCGTTTAAATGATATCTGTTGTCGGCCTTTTTAAATTTTTTGAAAATCAATTCACAAGCAGCCAGTGCAAGGCTTAAGTTCTCTTTTTGATGGTCTCCCGGCAAGGGCTTGATCAGATGATGAAAGCTTTTGTCCAATCCATTATAGGTATATCTGTTCTGTCCCGGATTTTTTCTTGCTGAAAAATCTTTTTTATAAACAAAGAGATCAGATGCTTTTTCTTTTGCAAGCTGTTTGATGACACAAAGCCCTGAAGGCTGAGACACACCGGTGACAACAGGTGTGTCCTGTTTGATAATACCGCCCTTTTCTTTGGCAAGAGCTTTAATGGTATTACCCAAGTAATCCGTATGTTCAATGGACAGGTTGGTTATTACACTCACCTGGGGCTTGATAACATTTGTAGCATCAAATCTTCCACCCATACCTGTCTCAATTACAGCCCAGTCCACACGCTTTTTTGAAAAATGATAAAACCCCATGGCTGTTGCAATTTCAAAAAAAGTAGCCTTTCTTTTTCCGGTATCAACAGCATGAACCGCTTCATAAGCATCAACAACCTGGTCATCTGAAATAGGATGGCCGTTAATTGAGATCCGCTCATTGAACTTAACCAGATGGGGAGAGGTATAAAGCCCTGTTTTAAATCCGGCTTTTTGCAGGATTGATGCAATATAGGTAGCAGTAGAGCCTTTGCCGTTGGTGCCGGCCACATGAATCAG
>JAHOYS010000155.1 GCA_019038815.1 Desulfobacterales bacterium
TGGTGATCCCACGGGGAATCGAACCCCGGTTTCCGGCGTGAGAGGCCAGCGTCCTGACCGCTAGACGATGGGACCACAAAAAGTATCTATACTTATATTAAAGTGTGTATATTGTCAAATAAAATTACCTGCTTATGCAGGCTTGTTTTTTTGTCCTTTTTTGAAACCAAAGATAAGATATATCAGCCAGCCTATGATGGGAATGATGGCAATAAAGTGCCAGATGATTTTGACTTTTATTGACCCGAAATCTTTAAGAATAATGTCGATTAAAGCCAGCATGGTCAGACAGAAAGATATGGCGCAAATAAGCAGGATATATAAAATGGTTTGATCCATCAGGAATGATTTGTTTATCCTTTTAATTTGTCTGAGATCTTTAACAATATGTCAACATAGTAATTACTGTGGTTATAGCTGAACAATACCTTGTGCTGTTTCTGCCTTGCAATTCCGGGTTTCCAGCCATGATGTTTCAGGTAGTTGGCCACACTGAAAATGGCATCGTCATGGGTAAAAAGATCGATTTTGCCATCATTGTTTCCATCTTTAGCGAGTTTGAGAGCATTGGAAGGCATGAATTGGGAAATTCCCATGGCTCCTGCATATGAACCCTTGATGCTTTCGGGTGCAATCTTTTCTTGTTCTGAATATTTGATAAGTGCTTTGAGCTCCTCATATCCCCATTTTGATCGTTTTTCAACTTTTTTTAGAAAGGTTTCTTTTTTTGTTTTTTTCTTGGCAGGAATGGAGTTCCAGATCCTTTCTCTCAATGTATCATCTGTTAAAGCAGCCATGGTGGAAAGGGTGTTAATAACGGTCCGTTTTCCAAGATATGATCCAAGCCTTGTTTCAACAAGCAAAATAGCGGTGATAATTGTTTTATCAACGCCATATATTTTTTGCGCCTGATCAAGAGTATTTTTATGAGCGTCTAAATATTTTAAGGCCTTTTTAATGGATTTTTTTGATATAAACTGATCGTAGTTAAGACTTGACTCCGTATGCACAAAGAACAGGGAGACACCTTCAGGGTTGAAAAAAATATTTTTTTTGGAAAACAATAATTCTATTTTTTCTTTTTCAAATCCATCATTGATAAGCTGCTGGATTAATTTGTCAAATTCATTACCTTTTTTAGTTTCCTGTCCTGATAAAGGAGAGGACAGGATTAAAAAGGAGATGAAAATTAAAAAAATGATAAGTTTTGTGTGTAATGATGGCAACTTAAATTTCATGGGTTTTTTAGTCCGCTCCTTTTTTTTCGATCCTATGCCAGACATCGCAACATTGTAAAAATAACCATACAATTACAATTTTTGTATTTCTTATATCCTATTTTTTTTTAGATTGCATTAAAAAAACATAAAAAAATATGGCAGGGAAAATAATCAGGAGCTTTTCTATAAAAAACACCCGGTCACTAAAACTTTCAATGACCGGGTGCTGGTTTGATTTAAATCTTTTAAAAAAGTTTAAATGTCGTAATAGAGATAGAATTCATGGGGATGAGGACGACTGATAACCGGCTTGACTTCGTTTTCCATTTTATAGTCAACCCAGTATTCAATCACATCTTTGGTAAACACATCGCCTTTTAACAGAAAGTCATGGTCTTCTTTCAAGGCATTCAGGGCTTCTTCCAGAGAGCCTGGTGCAGATTCCATTTCAGCAAGTTCTTCAGGTGGAAGATCATAAATGTTCTTATCCATCGGGTCGCCCGGATCGATTTTGTTCTGGATACCGTCAATCATGGCCATTGCAATGGCGGAAAAGGCCATGTAACCATTGCATGAAGGGTCAGGGGTTCTAAATTCGATACGTTTGGCTTTGGGAGACCCTGAATACATGGGAAGCCTGATGGCTGCACTTCTGTTCCTGCTGGAATATGCAAGGTTGATCGGTGCTTCAAAACCCGGAACAAGCCGCTTGTAGGAGTTGGTGGTGGGGTTTGTGATGGCACAAAGGGCTTTGCAGTGTTTCATTATACCGCCGATGGCATAAAGACCCATATCTGACATGCCGGCATATTTGTTTCCTGCAAATAAAGGATTCCCATCTTTCCAGAAACTCATATGGGTGTGCATGCCGGTTCCATTGTCGCCATACAATGGTTTAGGCATGAATGTAACGGTATGATCATGTCTGGCAGCAACATTTTTAAGGACATATTTGAACCATGCAAGGCTGTCACCCATGTTTAAAAGAGAATCAAATCTAAGATCAATTTCAGACTGGCCGGCAGAGGCCACTTCATGATGCTGGCATTCCATGGCAATTCCCAGGTCTTCTAAAGTCAGCATCATCTCTGTTCTCATGTCCTGGTATTTGTCAGCAGGAGGAAGAGGGAAATATCCGTGTTTGGCGCGGATTTTATATCCAAGGTTGGGCATTTCATCAGCACCGGTATTCCAATGGGCTTCGGGAGAATCAATTTCGAAAAAGGCTGCATTAGGTTCAGAAGCATACCGGATATTGCCGAAGATAAAAAATTCAGGTTCAGGACCGACATAGATGGTATCTCCAAGGCCGGTGCTTTTGATGTATTGTTCAACTTTTTTGGCAATACCTCTTGGATCACGGCTGTAGGCTTCCAGGGTGATGGGTTCATGAATGTTACCGATGATGGCAAGGGTTGGAACCTTGAAAAAAGGATCTATTTTAGCAGTTCCGGCTTCAGGGATAACAATCATATCAGAGTT
Source organism: Desulfobacterales bacterium (assembly GCA_019038815.1). GTDB lineage: Bacteria > Desulfobacterota > Desulfobacteria > Desulfobacterales > Desulfobacteraceae > Desulfobacula. Next base: position 2,703 of record JAHOYS010000155.1, read on the forward strand.
ATCAATATTCTGCCATGCCCTCATGCTTGATCCGTCAAATCCAAATCCGTCTTCAAATGCAGACTCTGTGAACTCACAAACAGGGACGCTAAAATGCTGCCATGTGCCGATAAAGTCCATGTATCGGATATCTACAACTTTTACATCGCTCTCTTTTACCATTGCAACTACATCTTTGGGTGTCATTATAATTCCTTTCTTATGGGGTGTACTAAAATATGTTAAAGTGCATCTGTCCCTGTCTCTCCGGTTCTTACCCGGATGACCTGTTCAACAGGTGATACAAAAATTTTTCCATCTCCGATTTTTCCGCTTTTGGCGGCATTCCTGACAGTTTCGACAGTTTCATCTGCTCTTTCGTCACTGACAACGATTTCAACTTTTATTTTGGGTACAAAGTCCACAACATATTCTGCGCCTCTGTATATTTCCTTATGCCCCTTTTGGCGGCCATACCCGTTAACTTCCGTAACCGTCATCCCATAGATGCCGATCTCGCTTAAGGCTTCTTTTACATCATCTAGTTTGAATGGTTTCAGGATCGCCTCAATTTTTTTCATTAGTAATCTCCTTTGAATATATTTGTGGAAGACTTTTCAAAATTGCATTTTTTATCTGCGACAGCTCTTGTGCAATTTCGATTTTTGCATCATTTTTAAAACTTCTGATATAAAAAATATCAATTACCTGGTCGACTTTTGTGGCGACCATGGCCACATGGACATTTGCATGGTTTCTGTACAATGCATTGGTAATGGAAAATAAAAGCCCTGGAAAATCATAGGTAAATACTTCCATAATGGTAAAAAAGCTGGATGTTTCATTGTCGATCCGTATGGTATTAGGTTCGGGAGTTTTGCCGGAGGATACCCTGATCGTTCCGGGTATTTTATCCAGGGCATTATCCAGGAAATGGTCGTTACTGATGGCGTGGATCAGGTCATTTTCCACTTTTTTCCATTTTTCCGCTTCAAAAATTTTGTCTTTGGGTGGATTGACCTTGAAAATATCCAGCACATGTTTTTCCCCAAGTGCATAAGCCTGGGAAGCAACAATATCCAGATTATTCAGAAAGAAAACCCCTGCTATTTTTGAGTAAAGCCCGGGCTTGTCTTTTCCGCAAAGGGATACGGTACGTATATCCGAGTCTTTTTCTTTTGATATCTGCCAGATAAAGTCTTTGGTCTTAAGGTTTCTGTAAAGGTTTATATGGTCAACAATGCTTTGTGCGGGAATATAAATCAGGTATCTTTGGGACATTGATTCAAGCAGTTTGTTTGTTTCATCCTCGTGCCACCGTTTTTTTAACAGTTCTAGAACATCATTTTTCTTTTTGTCGATGAGTCGCTGAGTTTTCTTTGATGCCAGCTCCCCTTTTTTAAGAATTCCCATTGTTTTTAAAAAGAGATCTTTTAAAAGGTTTTGGGTCCATTCGTTCCAGGCCTTGGGCCCGGTTGCCCTGGAATCTGCTACAGTAAGCAGGTAAAGCATTCTTAATAATCTAATTTTTCCAATTTTATTGGCCATGTATACAGCAGTTTCTTCATCCGAGATGTCTCTTCTGGTTGCGGTCTTTACAAGAACCAGATGGTGTTCAATTAAAAAAACAGCATCCTGGATTTGTGTTGAATTGAATCCAAATCTTTTCAGAACAGGTTTTGCTATTTTACCACCTGTTTTTGAGTGTTCTTTTGCAGGGTTTGATTTGCCGATATCATGGAGCAGGGCTGCAAAAAGCAAGACATTTTTATTCCTCACTTCCCTGAATACGGAATGATAAAGGGTTTCCATGGGCGAGTTGCCGGGTTCTTTAAAATTATTAATGATTTGAACACATCGAATGGAGTGTTTGTCCACTGGAAACCGATGATAATGATTGTACTGAATTTTGTTCACAATGGCAGAAAATTCCGGGATAATTTTTTCCAGGATACCGGTTGCCAGCATAACATTAAGAACATTGAATTCCCAGTAAGACAGGGAAAGAATTTTTTTAAATATTTTAATGCAGGCATGGTTTTTTTTGATTTCATCATCCACAAGATGTAGAAATTCACTGACAATTCTTCTGGCTTCAATGGATAAGGGGATTTTTCTCAATCCGCTTTCAAGAAAAATTTTTAATAAAAGATCCGGTTTCTGCAAGATAGCCACAGTGTTTATAAAATAGAGCCTTCCTCTTTTAATCACCAGCCCGTCTGTTTTTGTGGGGCGAGGCTCAGCAGTTCCTTTTTTGATGCGGCCGCTTCCAAGAATATCTTCAAAAGTGATTTGATTGATTTGTTTTAAAAAATCCATCCGGGTATGAAGATCGCCCAGAAAATATTCAACACCAGGCCGTCTGTTTTTTGATCGATACCCTAAAATACCAGCCAGTTCCGCCTGGTATTCAAAATGAAGCGTGTCACATTTTCTTTTTGTGATATGGTGCAGAAAATTTCTGATTTTCCAAATATCATTCAGGGACTCTTTCAGGGTTGAATATTCATAATTTGATAAGAATCCATAGTATTCCAGATCCCTTCTTGTTTTGATGTTGGATTTTATTTTTGCATACCATAAAAGAGTATGATAATCCCTGAGACCCCCGAATCCGGATTTTAAATTCGGAGCGATAAGATAAGTAGAATCCCCAAAGTCAAAATGCCTTTTTTCACCATGCTCGAACAGATAGTTGAGTGTGTTTTTCAAGTGTTTAGCAGACAGGGCTGATTTGAATCTTTCCATAAAGGATGTGTAAATCAATGATGCACCGCAGACAAATCTGGCGTCCAGTATGGTGGTTAAAATATCAAACCGTTCAAAGGCCATCTCAAGGCATTCGTTGATATTTCTAACCGCATATCCGACTTCAAACCGGGTGTCCCACAGGGGGTAAAGAAGTTCCTGTACAAAAGCTTCAACTTCGGGAGGGACGCTTTTTTCAAACAGGATTAAAAGATCGATATCAGAATGAATACACTGCTCTTTTCTGCCGTAACCTCCCAGGGCTATGATAGCAAAGGGGGTTCCGGCAATAGTCATTTTTCTTGCAGCAATGCTTTTTTCAAACACTGAAAAAAAGTATTCATCTATAACAGATGCATGTTTTTCAAGGAATTCAGGTTCATCCCCGCAAAGAAATTGTTTTATCAATGCTTCTCGTTTTTTGATTAATATGTCAGTGTTTGTTTTATCCATAT
>JAHOYS010000223.1 GCA_019038815.1 Desulfobacterales bacterium
TTGCCTTTGCGATGGGCATTGGAATCCTTGTCGCAAGACTGTTACCCCATTTTTTGACGGTCATTTCCATCTCGCACCCCCTTTTTTAATATGTTTATACATTATTTATACAAAAGATAGCATCGACATTTTGATGTGTCAACAAAGTTTATACCTTGTCTTAAAAGTTTGGGTTTATACTTTTTTTCGTTCCCGTATAAAAAAAGATCTGATCCTTTGTGGATGAATTTAAAGTCCTAATTTTCTCCTTGACACGTAGTTATTATGTAGCTTATATATAGTTACATTGTACCGGACAGCGAAGGTGATTTTTTTGTCACCAGGAGTGATTTTGTACTCGGTATTAAAAAAATACCATGGATTCAGGTAATATAGAAGGGGAATAAAAAATGAGGTATGCAGAAACAGGGTTTAATTTAGAGATTGATCTAACCCGGGGAAACATTGAGAAGGTCGCATCTGACCCGAAAGATACCGAGCTTTATCTTGGAGGGCTAGGAACGAACGCCAAGATATTGTGGGACAGGGTTCCTCCTGAAGTTGAAGCTTTTTCTCCCGAAAATTTACTCATATTCGGGGCTGGTCTTTTATGCGGCACACCTGCGACCGGTTGTAATCGTACTATTGTTACTACCATTTCTCCCCAGACCAAGTTAATGGCATTTTCAATGATGGGGGGATTTTGGGCGCCGGAATTGAAATATGCCGGTTATGATAAAGTGATCCTTCGCGGCAAGTCATCTGATCTGGTTTATTTGTATATAAATAATGATACAGTAGAAATACGATCTGCCTCTCATTTAAAAGGGAAAGGCTCTATTGAAACTGCAGAACTTCTTAAGAAAGAATTGAATGAGCCTAAAGCCCAGGTGGCTGCTATCGGTATGGCGGGTGAAAACAGAGTATTTTATGCTTCCATTGAACAGGGCAGGTCCAGTGCCAGCCGGGGCGGCATAGGTGCTGTTATGGGAGATAAAGGGGTGAAGGCCATTGTTGTTCGCGGAACAAAAGATATTAATGTTGCTGAGCCTGAAAAATATATAGAACTTTGCAATGAAGTGCTGGAATATATAAAATTCAGAGAAGAGAACCCAATTCCAGGGGTTATGGCCATTTTGTCCAGACTCGGGTCACCCCAGGAGATGGCTGTACATGATGAAAAATGGCACACTGAAAATTTTTCATGGGGAAATTCTCGTACCCGTAGAAAAGGTTTTTGGACAGAGGAAGTCGAAAAGGAATGGACAGAAACGTTGGAAAGTGCCCGTACACGGCTGGTCAGCTGCTATAACTGTCCCATGAAATGCGGAGCAACACTTTCTTTGTCCGGACTACCCACGTACATGATGAAATGTTTTACAAAACTTACCTATACAATGGGAGCTTTTTCAAATCTGGAATTTGGTTTAAGAATTGCTCAGAAAGCTACGGAATATGGCTTGGATGGGTACTCAACTCCCCAGGTTATGGCCTTTGCTCTTGAACTTTTAGAAGATGGGATTCTGACAGATAAAGATTTTCCTGAAATGCCGGAAGATACCGAAGGCAGATTTTATTATCTGCTGGACAAGATTGTTCAACGGGAAGGAATAGGGGATGTTCTGGCAAATGGTACCCATTGGGCAGCCCAAGAGATAGGTAACGGTGCTGAGGAATATGCCCATAATAATATTAAGAAGGTTGAGCAGTTGCCTCTTAAATTGTTCATGATGAATCCGATTTATTATCTGATGTATTGTACTGGCGAGAAAATGAATATTACACAGATTGAAGGGCAGTTCCCCCAGGCACCTTTCCCAAAAAGAGAGCATAGAGAAAAGTTTGTAAAGGATTGGTTCCAGGTTCCGGATGAAAAATTCAAACAATATTTTCTGGACTGGGAAATGAGAGGAGAAAAAAACGTAACTCCTTTCTATCCAACTATTGAAATGACTTGTGAGATCGTGGACTGGCAGGAAAAAATGCACTACATTGATGACGCTCTCGGTATGTGTGCCGGTCTTTCATCATTTCATCTTAAACCTCCCTATCATATGCACAATTTTCCAAAATTTATCACCGCAGGTGCAGGCTTGGAAATGGATCAGGACAAACTGACTAAAGCTGCCAAGAGGTATCGGACTTTAGTTAGAGCCAACAACATAAGAAGAGGGATGAGAAGAAAAGATGAAGTACCGCCAGCTGATCATTGGAAGAAAAGATTTCCCGAGCTTGAAAAGGAACTCTTGGATACGTATTACGAATATAAAGGGTGGAATAATGATGGCATTCCGACTAAAGAATCCTTACATGACTTAGGTTTGGATTACGTGGCCGAAGATTTTTTAAAGAGAGGGATTTTGACGGACGGCGATAATTCGCCTGGCCAGGATGCTTCTTCCAAACAGGCAGTGGCTGAAAAAGAGAAAAAATAGATTGGAGGGCGTGAATCTTGACTGTTGAAAAAATTGATAAAAAAAAGAAAATCATTAAGACTATAAGAATTGATGTTGATAAATGCAATGGCTGCAGGGCTTGTGAAGTCATCTGCTCCGCATTTCACGCTGCACCAAAATACAGCAGCAATAATCCGGCAAGATCCCGTATCCGGATTATTCGTGATCCTTTAAGAGATATATATGTCCCTGTATATGCGGGTGATTATACCGTGTCCGAATGTGCCGGCAGGGATAAATACATGATTGATGGAAAGGAATACGATGAGTGTGCCTTTTGCAGGGCTTCCTGCCCATCCAGGGACGAGTTCAAAGAACCTGATTCAGGGTTGCCCTTAAAATGTGATATGTGTGAAGGCGAAGACGAGCCATTGTGTGTCAAGTGGTGCCATGCCGAGGCCCTGATTTATGAAGAAAGAGAAGAGGAAGCAGAAGAACAAGAGGAGCCGGAAGATCTGGAAATCGGGTTGGAATCATTGGCAGACAAATATGGCATGGACAAGATAATGGATGCTGTTGCTCGAATGAATGAGAAGGACTAAATCAATGGAAACTATAGCTCCCTTCATAGAAGTAATAGATGAAATAAAAGAGGCCGGCGGGGATATTTTTAAATTGTGTTTTCAGTGCGGGCTCTGTGATACTGTTTGTCCGTGGAACAAGGTTCGACCCTTTAGCATGCGCAAATTGATCCGGGAGGCAGCCTTTGGTTTAACCGAGATAGAAGGTGAGGATATATGGCGCTGCACAACCTGCGGAACCTGTCCTGAGCAGTGCCCCAGAGGTGTAAAACAGATAGATATCAGCGTAGCCCTGCGAAGGGTGGCAACTGAATATGAAATCTTTCCTGCTTCTGTCAAATCTGCCCGTACAGCAAGAGCCAGCCTGATTTCAGAAGGCAACCCATTACAGGGAGACCGGAAAAAGCGTTCTGACTGGGCAAAAGATCTGTCTGTGAAAACGTATGCGGAAGGGATGGAAGTGCTGTATTTTGTCGGCTGCTATTTTTCCTATGATCCGAGAATGAAAAAAGTAGCAACTGCCACAGCCAATATCCTTAAGAAAGCAGGGGTAAATTTTGGAATACTGGGAGACAAGGAAAGCTGCTGTGGAGAAAGCATCCGAAAGACAGGCAGCGAGGAAGTGTTCAAACGCCTGGCCAGGGAAAACATTAAAACCTTTGTCGATAACGGGGTAAAGAAAGTCATTGTTTCTTCCCCCCATTGTTTTCATACTTTTAAAAATGAATATCCCGAATTTATGGTGAATTTTGAGGTTATTCATATGTCCCAATACCTGCTTGAACTTATCAATGATGGACGGCTTGAGCTTAAAGGAGAATATCCTAAAAAAGTTACCTATCATGATCCCTGTTATCTTGGCCGGCATAATAATGTATATGACGAGCCTCGAGATCTTTTAAATAAGGTAAGCAGCCTGGAACTGGTTGAGATGGAAAATTCACGCAAGAACAGTCTTTGCTGCGGCGGCGGCGGAGGCAGGATCTGGATGGACACACCCCAGGAAGAAAGGTTTTCCGATATCAGGCTGAAACAGGCCAGGGAAGTGGGGGGCGAGGTCCTCGCAACAGCCTGCCCATACTGCATCACAAACTTTGAGGAAAGCCGCCTTAATCTGGAATATGAAGATGTCCTGGAGATTAAAGATATCACAGAAATTGTTAGTGAAATGATATGATGAGGAGATAGAAAGTGGGAAACGACGTATTGCCAAACGAAGTAATTCAGCAATTTTCTGATGGTCTTGTTCCTAATAATATGGGAAGCAAAAATTTTGGAGACGTAGTGGTTGTTGGCGGAGGGGTCAGTGGTATTCAGGCCTCTCTTGATCTTGCCACTGCCGGTTTTAAGGTTTACCTGGTAGAGAAAGGACCGAGCATTGGCGGCCATATGGCCCAGCTTGACAAGACCTTTCCCACCAATGACTGCTCGATGTGAATTCTCTCTCCTAAACTGGTCGAGGTCGGCCGGCATCCAAACATAGAGGTTCTCACATTTACAGAAGTTGATACAGTAGAAGGACAAAAAGGTGATTTTCAGGTGACTCTGAAAACAAGGCCGAGATATATTGATGAAGACAAATGCACGGGATGCACCACCTGTGTAGAATACTGTCCGGTTCAATATCCTGATCCCTTTAACCAGGATATATCCATGAACAAGGCAGTTCATGTATACTTCTCCCAGGCCATTCCCCTTGTTTCATATATTGATGACAGCTGTCTTAGACTTAAAGAGAAAAAATGTGATATCTGTAGCAGTGTATGTAAAACAGGTGCCATAGATTTCAGGCAAGTGCCAAAGAAAACAGATATCAATGTCGGTGCGATCATTCTGTCTTCCGGTATCACCCCGTTTGATCCTTCTGCAAGGGAAGAATACGGGTATACCAAATATCAGAACGTGGTCACCAGTATGGATTATGAACGGCTTTTATCCTCCACAGGTCCTTATGAAGGCGAGGTAAAAAGAACGTCTGACAAGGAACATCCCAAAAGAATCGCCTGGATTCAATGCGTTGGTTCAAGACGGGTGACCGAAGGGGATAACAGCTATTGTTCAGGCGTTTGCTGTACCTATACTCAAAAACAGGTGATTTTGACAAAACACCATTATGAAGATGTCGAGTGCACTATATTTCATAATGATATTCGTTCCTTTGGTAAAGATTTTGAACGCTTTTTTCAAAGAGCGGAACAACTGCCCGGGGTTGAATTCATCAGAAGCTACGCATCCATTGAAAAAGAGATCCCTGAAACCAACAATGTTGTTGTCAGGTATGCGACGGCAGACGATGGCGTCAAATCACAGGAATTCGATATGGTGGTTCTTTCTGTGGGATTGAATCCGCCAAAGGCGTATAAGGAAATATCAGAAAAATTTGGAATCGACCTTAATTCACACGGATTTGCCAAATCAGAATCTTCCAATCCTATCAAAACCAACAGGCCCGGGATTTTTGTCAGCGGTGCTTTCCAGGGCCCGACTGATATTCCCGAGTCCGTCTTTACCGCCAGCGGGGCAGGCGCACAGACTGGTGAACTCCTTAACTACAGACGGGGAAAGCTGGCCAAAGAAAGAATATATCCGGAAGAAAGGAATGTTTCCAATGAAGCTCCAAAGATCGGCGTTTTTGTCTGTCATTGCGGGGCAAATATTTCAAGTGTCGTCAATGTTCCTTCCACAGTTGAGTATGCTTTAACCTTACCCAATGTTGTGTATGCTACGGAGCAGATCTTTTCATGTGCGACCAATTCTGCCCAGGAAATAACAGAACTGGCATTGGAAAAAGGGTTCAATCGCGTGGTGATTGCCGCCTGTTCCCCCAGAACCCTTGAACCCCTGTTCCATGATACCTTAAGAGAGGCCGGGTTGAATCAATATTACCTTGATATGGCCAATATCCGGGAACATT
>JAHOYS010000166.1 GCA_019038815.1 Desulfobacterales bacterium
TAAAAAGGGCTGTCCTGGCTCCGCCGATATGAAGGTATCCAGTGGGGGAGGGGGGGAATCGTGTGATAATTGTATCCATTTGTTCTCCATTTCATAAATATTGTGTAAAATCGAGCTCTTAACTACCATAAAACTTTGACTTGGGCAACTCAAGTTTAATTTCTTGACACTTTTGGGAAATTGGGGTAATTATGTGTGTTTTATTATATCAGCATATAATAATGGAAATACAAATAAAATAATGTAGTTAGGAGAGATTAATGGCAGTACCAAAGCAAAAGAGTTCTAAAGCAAGAGGCAGAAAAAGACGGACACATTACAAAACAAGCGCGCCCACAGTGAGCGTGTGCCCTGAATGCCAGGAACCAAAACTTCCCCATACCGCATGCCCGGAGTGTGGCGCATATAAAGGAAGAAATGTAAACGACCCGGCTGATGACGAAGAATAGATAAGGAGATATCCTGAATTATGACGATTGAAACAAAAGTAAAAAAAGTGATTGCAGAAAAAATTCCAGATCTGGATATCGAGGATATTGTCCCACAAGCATCTTTGATAGAGGATCTTGGAGCTGATTCCTTGACAATTGTTGAACTGGTAATGTCAATGGAAGAAATTTTTGAGATTGAAATTGATGATGATGATGCTGAAAAACTGGTCACGGTTCAGGATGCCATTGATTTTATCAAATCAAAATCTTAAAAACGGGTAAATAAAATGGGTAAAGACAGATCTATCATCATTGGAAGTGATCATGCAGCCTATGAGTTGAAGGAAAAGATCAAGACATATCTTATTGATATCGGATATAGTGTTGAAGATGCAGGGACAAAAAACACCGCATCTGTAAATTATGTGGATTATGGTAAAAAGGTTGCTGCTGCCGTCTCAACCGGCCGATATTCTAAAGGTATCCTGCTCTGCGGTACCGGGCTTGGAATGTCCATGACAGCCAACCGGTTTTCCAATATACGGGCAGCCCTTTGTTCTGATATTTTTTCAGCAAAGATGAGCAGGCTTCATAATGATTCCAATATTCTGGTCCTTGGTGGTCGCCTTGTGGGGGATATCCTTGCATTTGAACTGGTTCAAACCTGGCTGGATACCGAGTTTGAAGGTGGCCGGCACCTTGAACGCATTCAAAGTATAGATATTTAGATGTGTTAGAAAAGGTAGGTAAAATGGGGTGTATTGATCAGACGGACTTGCAAATTGCAAAAATTATTGAACAGGAAGCCGACCGGCAGGAATATGGATTAAATCTGATTGCGTCTGAAAATACAGTCAGTCCTGCAGTCATGGAAGCACAAGGCTCCATCCTGACCAATAAGTATGCTGAAGGGTATCCTGCAAGAAGATATTATGGCGGTTGTGAGTATGTGGATCAGGCGGAAGATCTGGCCATTGAGCGTGCCAAAAGGCTGTTTAATGTAGAATATGCAAATGTCCAGCCCCATTCCGGCTCAGGGGCCAACATGGCAGTTTATTTTGCATTGTTAAATCCCGGGGACAGGGTTCTTGCCATGGATCTTTCCCATGGCGGCCATCTGACCCATGGTGCCAATGTCAGTTTCTCAGGTAAGTTATATGATTTTGTTCATTATGGACTTTCGGTTGAGACCGAGATGATTGACCTGAACCAGGTGGAAGAGCTTGCAAAAAAGCACCGACCTAAACTGATTGTTGCAGGTGCGAGTGCCTATCCCAGGATTATTGATTTTAAAGGTTTTTTTGAAATTGCAAGATCCGTCGGTGCCCTTTTCATGGTGGATATGGCCCATATCGCGGGTCTTGTTGCAGGCGGTGTCCACCCAACTCCTGTCGGATTTGCAGATGTGATTACCTCGACAACCCATAAGACTCTTAGAGGTCCCCGCGGAGGTTTGATTCTGTCTTCGGAACAATTTGCAAAGACGATCGGCAGCCAGATATTTCCAGGCATTCAGGGCGGGCCTTTAATGCATGTCATTGCAGCAAAAGCGATTGCCTTTAAAGAAGCACTTGGTAAATCCTTTGCAGATTATCAGAAACAGGTGATTAAAAATACTTCTGCCCTTGCAGCTGTAATGCTGGAAAGAGGGTATAAACTTGTTTCCGGTGGAACCGACAATCATATGGTATTGGTTGATTTTACACAAAAGAACATATCTGGTAAAGATGCTGAAGAAAGACTTGGCAGGGCAGGTATCACAGTAAATAAAAATACGGTTCCCAATGAAAAACGCGGCCCTTTTGTCACCAGTGGTATAAGGATCGGGCTTCCCCTTGTTACTTCCAGGGGGATGAAAGAGATTGCTGCTAAAAGAATTGCCGGATTTATCTGTGATGTTCTGGATGATGAATTAAATGTTGATGCGGCGGCAAAAAAAGTAAGAGAGCTTTGCATCGAGTATCCGTTATATGGAAAGTAGATAGATGACAAAAAAGCGTTCCAGCAGACCTTCATGGCATGAATATTTTATGGGAATTTCTGATCTTGTTGCCAGTCGTTCCACCTGTTTGAGAAGAAAAGTAGGGGCAGTCCTGGTTAAAGAGAAAAGAATCCTTTGCTCCGGATATAATGGTGCACCGGCAAAAGTTCCTCATTGCAGCCAGACCGGATGTTTAAGAGAGCAGTTAAATGTGCCGTCCGGGGAAAAACACGAATTATGCCGAGGGGTTCACGCAGAACAGAATGCTATTATTCAGGCTGCTTATCACGGTATCCGAGTAAACGGTGCCGTCCTTTATTGTACCAACCAGCCCTGTTCCATTTGTGCTAAAATGCTTATTAATGCCGGAATCAAAACAGTATATTATAAAGATGGATATGATGACCCTTTGACTTTGGATATGTTTGACAAAGCCAAAGTGGAACTTGTCCGGTTTGAGACTTAAACAAAAAAGAGGCTCACATGAAATGCCCATTTTGCGGAAACCCGAATACAAGAGTTATTGATTCGCGTCCGGGCAAGGTCGATTTTGAAGTTCGCCGGCGCAGAGAATGCCAGGAATGTGTTCAGAGGTTTACAACCTATGAACGGGTTGAACAAGTGCCGGTCATGATCATTAAAAAGGACAGTCGCAGAGAGGAATTCAATCGGGGAAAAGTGCTGACAGGCATTAAAAAAGCCTGTGAAAAAAGAGCTATAAGCATTAATCTGATTGAAGAAACCGTGGATGCCATTGAGCGGGACTTAAGGGAAACCAATGACCGGGAAATTCCTTCAAAGGTCGTGGGGGAAAAAATTATTAAGGCCCTAAAGCAAATTGATGATGTCGCCTATGTCAGGTTTGCCTCTGTTTACAGGGAATTTAAGGATGTAGACGATTTTATTCAGGAGCTTAAAGGATTGATCCCGAAAGAATGCCTGCCCATTGAATTTGATGCCATTTCGGATAAGGCTGATGACTGATCATGAATACATGCAGCAGGCAGTATCCCTTGCACGAAAAGCAAAAGGACTCACATCTCCTAATCCCTGTGTCGGTGCTGTCATTGTCAAGGATGGAAAGATTGTCGGAAAAGGCTTTCACAGGGCGCCAGGCCTTGCCCATGCTGAAGTAGAAGCCATAGATGATGCCGGCTCCAAGGCAAAGGATGCAACCCTCTATGTCACCCTGGAACCCTGCAACCATTTCGGGAAAACCCCGCCCTGTACCCAAAAAATTATTAAAGCGAAAATTAAAAAAGTTGTCGTGGGCTGTAAAGATCCTAATCCCGGTGTCTGCGGGGGAGGTATAAAGTTTTTGCAGGACAATGGCATTGAAGTGGTTTCAGGTGTTTTAGAAAAAGAAGCCAAAACTCTGATCGAAGACTTTATCTGGTATATTCAAAATGATAAAAAGCCTTTTGTGATTTTGAAATGTGCAACCACCCTGGATGGGAGAACAGCGACATCAAAAGGGGACTCAAAATGGATCACCAATGAAAAATCAAGGGCGTTTGTCCATCAGATCCGCCATGAAGCAGATGCCATTCTGGTGGGTTCCGGAACCCTGCATGCCGATGACCCGTCGCTTACTTCAAGGATTAAAGGAATTGCAACAAAAGATCCCGCAAGGATTATTCTGGACACCCGTTTAAGCATCAAAGAAGATGCAAAAGTGCTGACTCAGGATTCTAATGCCAAAACTATTATTGTTACAAGTACTGATGCTTCCAAAGAAAAAATAGCTTTGCTTGAAAGCAAAGGAGCTCAAATTCTTGAAGTCAGGCTGAAGGAACAAAGACTTGATTTAAATGAACTGATGATTAAGTTAGGGCAGATGTCAATTTTAAGCCTTTTGATAGAAGGGGGAAGTGTGGTGGCAGGGTCAGCGCTTAAGGCCGGGATTGTAAACAAGGTATTATTCTTTCTGGCTCCCAAATTTTTAGGCGGAAGTGACGGTATCCCGGTATTTGAGGGGAAAGGCCCTGAGTTGATAAAGGATGCCTTTGCACTTAAAAATATGGATGTTACCCTGTTTGACACAGATATTCTTGTGCAGGGGTATTTGAAATAAAAGGAAATAAGACTATTGTTTACAGGAATTATTGAAAGTTTTGGAACCATAAAGCGGATCGAATCCAGCGGGGAGGGAAAAGTTCTCCATATTGGCTGTGATCTTGATCTGTCTGAAAGCAAAATCGGAGATTCCATTGCCGTAAACGGTGCCTGTCTTACGGCTGTAAGTCTTGAGAAAAATGCCTTTAAAGTGGATATGGCGCCTGAAACCGTTGAACGGACAACTTTCAAGAATTTGAGGACAGGTTCCAGGGTCAACCTGGAGCGGGCGTTAAAATTGTCAGATCGAATTGACGGACATCTGGTTTCGGGACATATTGACGGAACAGGAATCATTTCTTCCATGACAAGAAAGAGCAATGCCGTGATCATCAAAATTGATGTTTTGCCAAAGCTTGCCGCAGATATGATTGAAAAAGGATCTGTTGCCGTTGAAGGGATCAGTCTGACCATCAATAAATGTTCGGACAGGGATTTTGAGGTCAGTATTATTCCTCACACGACAGATATAACAACCATCGGATTAAAAAGGGTTGGTGACAAGGTCAATATAGAGACCGATATGATCGGGAAATATGTAAAAAAGATGTTAATGGGAAGCCTTTCAAAAAATGATGCTTTGCCCGGCGGGCAAAAAGATATCAGTATGGAACTTCTCGCAAGGAATGGATTTTTATAACCTTAAGGATGTATATATGCCGCATTTAACAATTGAACAGGCTGTTGAAGATATTAAAAATGGTAAAATGGTTATTCTTGTGGATGATGAAGACCGTGAAAATGAAGGTGATTTGACCATGGCAGCAGAGGCTGTGACCCCTGAAGCCATCAATTTTATGGCCAGATATGGAAGGGGACTGATCTGTCTTTCCCTTGATTCCACTATTGCAGACCGTCTGGATCTGCCCATGATGGTGGATAATAACACCTCACAATACGGCACAGGATTTACCGTGTCCATTGAGGCGAAAATTGGGGTGACCACAGGGATTTCAGCTGCAGACCGGGCCACAACCATTCTAACGGCGGTGGCGGATGACACCACACCTAATGATATTGCAAGACCCGGACATATCTTTCCATTAAGGGCAAGGGACGGCGGGGTCATGGTAAGGATCGGTCAGACAGAAGGATCTGTTGATCTTGCCCGTCTTGCAGGTATGAAGCCTGCCGGAGTGATTTGTGAAATCATGGATGACGACGGGACCATGGCAAGGATGCCCTCTCTTGAAAAATTTGCGAAAAAGCATAGTATCGGCATCTGCACGGTTGCTGATCTTGTAAAATACAGATTGAAAACGGAAAGTTTTGTTAAAAGAGCGGCTCAGACTATGATCCCGACACGGGCCGGTGGTGAGTTTAAGATTATTGCC
>JAHOYS010000097.1 GCA_019038815.1 Desulfobacterales bacterium
TTTAATTACAGGATGCCTGTAGGAGAGGGTGACCTTAACCTGTTTGATTTCAGGGGGTAAAACCTCATTGTTTTTTGTTATGTGGGGAACAAAGGCCATCAGTGCAATATGAAAACCTGTGGCAATTACAGCAGATAATATAATACGTTTCATTTTTGATGTTTGTCTTCAGGGTCAGCCTGCAGGGAAATCTGATTCAATCCGGCCTGTCTTATTCTGTCTAAAACCTTAAAAAGATTTTGATAGGAAATGGTTTTATCTGCAAAAAGAAGAACACTTGGTTTTTTTTCTTTTTTTGCCTTTTGCTCAAGAATATGGGTTAGATGCTCCAGGTCAACCGGTTCTTTATCAACAAAAATTAAGTTGTCTTTGTTTATGGTAACTGCCAGAATTATCTCTTTTTCAGGTTTGACCGCAGCAGATTCAGGCAAATCAATTGGCATGCCTTTGTGTACTGCCATGGACAGCATGGTATAGATAAACACAACCAGAAGAA
The DNA here is from genome assembly GCA_019038815.1 of Desulfobacterales bacterium. Lineage (GTDB taxonomy): Bacteria > Desulfobacterota > Desulfobacteria > Desulfobacterales > Desulfobacteraceae > Desulfobacula. Next base: position 497 of record JAHOYS010000097.1, read on the forward strand.
GGAAAACAACATCAATCAAAGGAAGCATCTCGATTCTGGGTTTATTATTTTCAGGTAAATCTATTTTCATTTTTTTTCCGGATGATTGTTTTTGTTAACCAGGATCTGTTCATAAACAATTTCAAAACTTGTGGCATATTTTTCCATGATCCCTGCCGCACGTTTAATTCTTGAGTTAAAGTAGTTGTAGGGGAAAACCGTTATGATGGAAATAGACAGGCCTGCTGCAGTAGTTATAAGCGCCTGGGCTATACCGCCGGTTACAGCCTGGGGGTTTTCAATCCCTGATGTTCCCAGCATGTCAAATGAATTGATGATGCCCATAACCGTACCCAGTATTCCCATGAGAGGAGCAACAGTGATCATGGTATCCAGCACTCCCATAAATCTTTGCATCCGATTAATCTCGTCTGCTGCGGATGATTCCATGGCCTTTATCAGGGAATATTCACGATGAAGAATACCGCTTATGATCATTCTGATTACATAATTTTGAGAGCCTGAGGCTTTTTGACGAACAAGATCCCACTCCCCCTTTCCGGTAAGCTTTAAAACTTCATCCACAAGTTTCTGGTTTTTTTCCATACCAATTCCAATCCAGAAAAAACCGCGTTCAATGATAATGGTCAGAGAAATAATTGAGCATAACAGCAAAGGATACATGATTGGCCCGCCATTATTAAATATTTCAATCATAAGATTATATTTTCCTTTTTATTTAAAGCATTTTGGGTGACAAGAAATATACAGGGTCTTTTTGACACAGGATTTTTTTGGATTCTTATTTTTGTATTGTACACTTCTTGTATTGATTCCTCAGAAAGAACCTGTTCGCAGGTTCCGGTTTGATAAATTGTCCCGTTTTTTCCGTTTAGCAAGACAAGCCTGTCAGAGTATTCCGCTGCCAGGTTTAAATCATGAAGAACTATCAGTACAGTGAGGCAGAGCGTCTTTTTAAGAGAACTTATCAATTCTAGAATTTGAATCTGGTGTGTAATATCAAGATGAGATGTGGGTTCATCAAGAATTAGAAGCATGGGCTCCTGAGTTAATGCCCTGGCAATGGCTGCAAGTTGTCTTTCTCCGCCGCTTATTTTATTGATGGGTGCATCCTTAAGCTTTAAAATACCTGTAAGCTTCATATATTTATGGGCAAGTTCAATATCTTTAGCAGTTTCAAAGAATTGATATTTTTTAAAAAAAGGCAGCCTTCCTAAAAGAACATATTCTTCAACACTCATGCCAACAGGCTCAACTGACTGCATGACAACTGCTATATGCCGGGCCAATTCTTTGTTTGACATTGTTTGAATGTTTTTTCCTTTTATATAAATATTTCCTTTTTCAGGTTTGCTTATTTTTGAAATAATTTTTATCAGCGTTGTTTTTCCGGAGCCGTTAGGACCGATAATTGAAATAAACTCACCCGGATCTGTTGAAAAAGAAATATCTTTCAGTATTGTTTTTTTGTGGTATCTGAAGCTTAGGTTTTCTATGGTGAGGGTAGGATTCATAAAGTCACCTGTTTTCTTGAAAGTGCCCAGATAAAAATAATACCGCCGATGATACCTGTTATGACACCTACCGGAAGTTCAAGGGGCGAGATGATGACTCTTGCAATTACATCACATAAAACCAGAAATGCAGCACCGGCCAGAAATGAACTGATAAGAAGGATTCTATGGTCAGGCCCTGCTATCATGCGCATGAAATGAGGGACAATAAGTCCGGCAAACATGATGATTCCGGCAACTGATACACTCAGCCCCGTTAAAAAGGACGCAAGGATAAATAAATATTTTTTTGTTCGGGTTGTATTAACCCCTAAGTTTGCTGCTTCGTCTTCACCCAGAAGCATGGCATTTAAGTCAAAGCAGAAAAAATACGAGATAACAAGCCCTGCAAGAGAGCCGAAAAGCGCCATTTTTATTAAAATCGTATTGGGTTCGTCAAGGGAACCCATGATCCAGAGAACAATATTTTGAAGATCGTCGCTTTTTGAGATAGCCATGAGCAGCATGACCAGGGAGGAGGCAACATAGGAGATCATCACACCGGTTAAAAGCATCCTGTTTGACTGAATATCCCTTGCCTTATTGTTTAAGCTGTAAACAAGAAAAATAACAAGGCTTGCTCCTAAAAATCCTGAAAGAGGGTATGCAATGATACCTATCTCGCTGTAAAACTTAAAAAGTATGTTAATGCACACACCAAGGGAAGCCCCTCCTGAAATGCCAAGAGTGTAAGGTTCAACCAGGGGGTTTTTAAACACTCCCTGGAGCAGGGCGCCTGCAAGGCTTAAAGCTCCGCCGATTGAAAGACCCAATATGATCCTTGGCAATCGTATGCCTAAAAGGATACTGTGATCAGCACTTCCTTGGCCGTAGAAAAGGATATGGGGGATGTCTGTTAGTTTTATGCCGGCACTGCCGACACATAAAGAAAGAAGGCTGACAAATATTAAGATGATCATAAGAAGGATCAAAATAATGGACCAGTGCTTTATTTGGTTTTGTTTCATTTTTTTAAATCAGCTTTCGATTCTAAATCAACATTGGGATGGATTAAAGATAAAACCTTTTTTAAACCTTTTGCAAAGGTAACAGGAGTAGGGCTCAAGATAAGTTCAGGGTCCAGAACATAGATCTGGTTTTTTTTTGTGGCATTCAAAGACTTAAACTGCATCCATCGCTGTTTTTCGATTTCCCCGGCTTTTTTTGAGGTTCCCATGGTTGCAACTAAAATAATATCTGGATTTTCTTTAATGACTTTTTCTCTGCTGTATATGCCGGATTTTGCATTTTCAGCAATATTGATCCCGCCGCCATATTTGATATATTCATTGATAAACGTGTCTTTATTTGCAGAATGCAACGGTTTCATGCCAATCTGGATAAATACCTTTTTTTTAGAAAGACCGGCTGTTCCAAGCTTAATGGCTTCAACCTCTTTTGTCGCTTTTTCTACTATTTTCTTTGCAGCATCTGTCTGTCCGAGAACTTTTCCTATTTTCATCGTGATGTCACACATTTGAGGGAAAGTTTGCGGGTTTTCTATTTGAATCACTTTGATTTTTTGATTCTGTAAAATCTTTATCTGTTTTCCGCTTGAAAGCGGGCTTGCAAGAACAAGGTCAGGTCGCAGGCTGATGATTTTTTCAACGTTCATCTGGGTCACTGATCCTATTTTTTCTTTGAATTGTGCTTGTTCCGGTACATTACAATAAGTTGTATTGGCAATAAGCAGGTCCTGGGCATTTAAAAGATATATTGTTTCAGTGATTATGGGTGACAATGATATGACTTTGGGGAGGGTTATTGCATTTTCAGGGGCTTGATTCAAGCGTTCCTGTGCACCTGTCAGGATTGCATCAAGAGCCGCTTTTAGTGCTACAGGTATGGTGTTGTCTGAAACCATATCTTTTATTCCTTCAATTTCATACCCTGCAATATTGTCTGCAATTTTTTTGCACCAGATATAAAAAGGAGTCAAGTCTTTTATCAATCCTTTTTCATATTCATCACTGATGGCCAGAGATGATTCAATAAATCCTGCATATTCTGGTTCAAGAAAAAGTTGGTCCACAAAAGCTGAAAAGTCATTCCGTTTGTCCTCGCATCCGCAGTCTGCACCTGTTGTAAGCTGATATATATTGATGTTTCTTTCTTTAAGGCGCTGGAAAATATTTCTTTTGGCAAGAATCCCGTTTTGTTTTAAAACAGCATCTTTAACTCCGGCATACACCGCTTTTGCAATAAGTTCACCCATTTTTGAATGGCCTCCGGCATTGTCTATTTTAAGGCCGGAACCCTGTACCACGAGGATATTATCCGTGCCCGTGCCCGTGGCTTCATTGAAAAGGGGAGTATAGCTGGATCTGATATCCATGTCCTCAAGAGCTGCTGTTTTGCCTTCAGTCCCTGAGATAATGGCACGGGTCATGGCTCTTTTGGAAAGCCGCATGTTTGTTAAAAGAATAATATTTATGGTACCGGGCTCATAAAAAGCACCTGTGTCCTTTGACATCCTTACCGCATTGGACATGACACCTGCTGTTACAAGGGCAAAAACCTTCATGTCTTTATAGGATTGGGTCTGGACGGAAAGATTATCCATATCAGCGCCGGTTATCAAAAAAGAAGTGGTTTGTTTTTGTCTTTGCATGGCTTTTAAAATGGATGATCTGATATGCTCAATTCCACGTTTGTGGCTTGGAGCCCAGGTAGGCGGAGGAGTAAAATGATTTCCTATGCTTGTTATGTTATCTCTTTCGCCTTCAAGGGTTGAAACGATTGATTGGGGAGATTTAAAATCAATGATAAGAGTTTTGTTTTTAAAGTCATAAATATTGTTGTAGGCAATTGAAGCTGATTTGATGTATTCAAGATCTATTTTAATTGGTTTTGAATGAATTAAGCCTGTGGGAAGTATATTATTTTCAGACTTTGAAAAATGTTCTGCATATATGACAGATGAAAGCCAGGATGCAAAATACCCCGTATGGGTGGAGGCTCTGCAGGTCAGGTCACAGGGAAAATAATAAATCTGTTTGTTTTTTATGGCATCCACATCTTTCCACCCGGGTTTTGAGAAAAAATTTTCTGCAGCCTCTTTATCAGGGCCACATCCATAAATAACCTGGGGATTAAATTTCATCCATTCTTTTTTTGTAACACTTATGATATTTCCTTTTCTGCCAAAATCAGGGGAGATACCTCCGGCAGCACGTATGATCTCATTTTGAAAGGAATCACTGCCAGGAGTCATGATTGTATTTTTCCCCATGAGCCTGATGACGCGTTTCTTTTCTAAATGATCAATTTTGGCCAGTTTTTGTTTTAAGTGATTTATTTCAGACTTGTTTTTTTCAATGAGCTTTTCAGCCTTTTTTTCACAGTCAAATATTTTACCTAAAACAGCTATGCTTTGATAAGAATTTTCAATGGTGTCAGTTTGAAAAATAAATATTTTAGTATCTGTTTTATTATATTTTTCAATGATATCTTTGTGGATGGAAGAAAGAATAATCATATCAGGCCCGGCATCTTCAATCTTATTAAGAGATGGCCCGAAAAATCCGCCTATGATCTGTTTTCCATCGGCACCGGCAAGGGTTGTATCGTGGTAGGTAATGGCTTTAACAAACTTTTCTGCGCCTATCTCAAATAGAATCTGGGTGGCTGATGGCACAAGGGATACAACCTTTTGGGGCGGCTGAGAGAACTTTAAAGTATTCCCTTTTGAGTCCTGAACACTTACAGGATATGCGGCAAGTGCTGTGGTGCAAAATATGAGCAACCCG
>JAHOYS010000384.1 GCA_019038815.1 Desulfobacterales bacterium
TTTACAAGTTTTTTACAACTTCTTTACTCCTTTATGACACATTCCTGAATTCCGGCCTGTATAGTTGAACCGGATGTAAGACAGATTTTTATATTGCGGTTTAAACAAAAATTGATTAACTCAACAGGTAAAGGAGAGAGACCATGGCACATTCAAAACAATATCAGCACCGAACAATTGTTTCATTTTTTTCAATTTTGATTGTTTTTATCTTAATGACAGGGGGTGTCAGGGCAGGAATTGAGCCGCCTAAAGTTATCTGCCGGGTGGAGACAGACAGGGCGATTCTGCCGGCAGGAGATTCCCAGAATGTGGTGCTTAAGATCACCCTTGATGCGCCGCCATCTCCAGCTCATATTAAAAGACCCCTGGTCAATCTTGCTCTGGTCCTGGATCAGTCCGGCTCCATGAACGGCACCAAAATTCAACAGGCAAAGGCGGCTGCCATTGAGGCTTTAACCCGGCTTGGGCTGCAGGATATTTTTTCTGTGGTGGTCTATGATACCAATGTCCATACCATTGTTCCCGCTCAAAGAGCCAGGAATATTCAAAGTATTATTAATACCATTCAACAGATTCGTGCCGGCGGCAGTACAGCTCTTTTCGGCGGTGTCAGCCAGGGTGCTTCCGAGATCAGGAAAAATCTTGAAAGTGATTATGTCCATCGTATTGTTCTTTTGTCTGACGGACTGGCCAATGTGGGGCCCAGGATGCCCGAAGATCTTGGACGGCTGGGTGCAGCTTTGATTAAAGAAAATATTTCTGTCACAACCGTGGGAGTGGGGACTGATTATAATGAAGATCTTATGGCAAGACTTGCCCAGAAAAGTGACGGAAATACGTATTTTGTTGAATCCGGATTTGATCTTCCCAGAATTTTTGCAGCAGAACTGGGGGATGTATTAAATGTCGTAGCGAAAAAAGTAAAAGTGATCATAACGCTTCCGGACAGTGTGAAGGCTGTCAATATTATCGGCAGGGAAGGCAGGATACGGGAAAATCAGGTAGAACTTTACATGAACCAGCTTTATGGGGACCAGGAGAAGTATGCCCTGGTTGAAGTCAATATTCCAAAATCAACATCCGGATCAAGAATCAAGATTGCTCAGGCGGATGTAACATATGAAAATCCGTTCAGCCGGAAACCGGAAAAATCAACCGGGATTTCATATGCCCGGTTCAGCAGTGACCCCGGAAAGGTTGCCGGATCAACCAACATTGAAGTGATCAGAGAATATCAATTAAATCTGAATGCCCTGGCCCAGGAAAAAGCCATTGAACTGTCTGATAAGGGAAAGAAAAAAGAGGCTGTAAGAGAACTTAAACAATCTGCTGCCCGGTTGAAACAAATCGGTTCCCAGTATAATGACAAAGAATTATTAAAAGAAGCCGATGAGATGGAAGTTCAGTCTGATACAATTAAGAGCCAGGGCATGAGCCCTAAAAGCCGTAAATTGCTGAGAACCGAATCTTATCAAAAGAAAAATCAACAGCTTTCACAATAGGCAAAAAACTGGTATGGCTTAAGGTATGACAAGCAAACGATCCATCATTATTTTCTGGGCACTATTTTTAGTGCCCACCCTTATTATAAGCGGTATTGCCTTCCGGCTGCTGTCCCACGAGCAGGAAAGGATTAACCGGTCAGCCATGCAGGCTTTATCTGAAAGGGCAAAAACTATTTCTGAAACCATTCACATTACAGTTGAGGCGGTTCAGGAAAATCTTACGCAGTCATTACTCGATATTGATCATGATAACTTGCAGAAAACTCTTCTGGTATGGGAAGAGACAAATCCTCTGGTACGGAATATTTTTATTTATCAAAAAGATCGGGAGCTTGAATATCCAGTCAGGGGAATGGAATCCACCCTTGATGAAAGACGGTTTATTGCTCGGTATGACTCACTTTTTTCCGGCAGAATGAAATTTGATTTTAATGAAGATTTTTCAAAGGATGAGTCAAAAATAAAAGATACAGCAGAATCATCCCGTCAAAAGCTTGTTGCCCTGTCAAGGGTTGTGAAAAAATCGCCTGTTTCAGAACAAAAGGCCTTGCCTTCCACGGAACCGGAGCGGCAATTTATAGAAAAGTCAGGATGGATTCCATGGTTCAGTGAGAATCGACTGCATATTTTAGGCTGGGTACAAAAAAACGGAAATGGGCCGGTATACGGGATTGAACTGGAGTTGATGGCGCTTCTTTCAAGACTGGTGGTTGATTTCCCAGAATTGCCGGAAAAAGAGGTTGCGCTATTGTTAATGGACGGAAACGGCAACTTCATGCATCAGTCAGGAAGAATGACACTTGATCCCAAAGAAAAACCCGCAGCAGTTGTTTCCGTATCAAACCTGCTGCCTCACTGGCAGATCGGAGTCTTCGTCGATAGCAAGGGGTTTGGATCGACCCGTGGCTTTTTATATGTTTCTGTAATGTTATTGAGTATTTTTATCATTGCCATTGTATCGGGTGGTGTCCTGCTGACCCGCCTGACTCTTCAAAACATGAAAGATGCCAGGCAGAAAACTTCATTTGTATCATCCGTATCCCATGAGCTGAAAACACCATTGACCAGTATCCGGATGTATGCAGAGCTTTTGCTGTCCAAAAGAATAAAAGATACGAATAAAACACAAACCTATCTTTCTGTAATTGTCAATGAAAGTGAGCGCCTGACAAGACTGATTAATAACGTGCTTGCTTTTGGAAAACTGGAACAGGGAAAGAAGACATATCATTTAACAACCTTTGAAATAGACCGGTTATTAGGTCAGATGATCCAGGCCCACAGCATCAGAATAGAAAATCAGGGCATTGAAATCATACAGCAGATTGAAGAAGGGAATTATAAAGTTAGAACAGACCGGGATGCCATAGAGCAGGTGATTCTGAATCTTGTGGATAATGCCCTAAAGTATGCGGATAAAGGAAAGTTTATCAAATTTGTTCTGGAAAAGGAGGGTTCTTTTATTCTTTTAAAAATTTGTGATGATGGGCCGGGCATTCCAAAAGCACAACAGGAGATGGTTTTTGAAAAATTTCACAGGGCGGATAATTCCCTAACTTCAAAACAGCCGGGCTCGGGTTTGGGATTGAGTATCGCAAGGCAGATTTTAAGGGATCTTGAAGGAGATCTTTTCTTTGACCCCATGCCGGGACATGGCAGTTGTTTTACAGCAAGGATAAAAAATCATGACACACATTAAAATTCTTGTGGCGGAAGATGATATAAATATCAGGCAGGGGCTTGTGGATACCTTTGAAAGCGAAGATTATCAGGTAGCCGAAGCCAAAGACGGCAGGCAGGCATTGGAATTGTTTAAAAACGATTCTTTTGATCTGGTTCTTCTTGATATCATGATGCCTGAAAAAAGCGGATATGATGTCTGCCGGGAGATCAGGGCAATAAATGAAGATATTCCCATTATTATGCTGACAGCCAAGGGTGAGGAAATCGATAAGGTTGTAGGGCTTCAGCTTGGGGCAGATGATTATATAACTAAACCCTTTGGCGTTCATGAACTTCTGGCAAGGATATCTGCCGTGCTTCGCAGATCAAAAAGGCAGGCAAAGACAAAAAAAGAGCCTGTCCGGAGCACATTCATGTTTGGTGAATTTGAAGTAAACTCTAAAACATTTAAATTGTCCGGGCAGGGCAGGGAAATTGACCTTTCGGAAAGAGAACTTAAGCTGATACGGCATTTTTATGATTATCCGGGAGAAGTCTTAAGCCGGGATGATATTTTGAATGCCGTCTGGGGGATTGATTACTTTGGTACGACCCGGACCCTTGACCAGCATATTGCACAGCTTCGGAAAAAAATCGAAACTGATTCTTCCAACCCGTCCCTTATCACCACTGTTCATGGCGTGGGATATCGGTATGTGACTTAAATCAAAGCATTTTAGAATCAAAAAGCCAGCTTATTTCAACCTGTCCTGAAGCTGTAGAATGAATTAAACATTTGAGAAAATTTATTTGTGGGTTTTATTTTGGTAAATCCCAGGAAAATATTTTTTATAATAATAGTTGACTAATCAACTATTTGGAAGATTTTGAAACCCGCATAAATCCTATAACTACCACTTCTTATTGTTTAATTTTGATGTTTCTTTTAATTAAATAATAATTTTTTACTTGACAATGCAATTACACTATCGCTATCTAATAGCTATGAAATAGATACAATTGCAGGACTGTATTTCATAAAGGGTCATCTTATTTTCTAAGGAGAAGGTTGTATGTCACCAAACAAATATTTTAAGCATGAAGGACCGTGGTCAGATGCAAATGATCCCCTGATGTGTTCTGATACCGGGGGCTGGCGAACCAAACGGCCTGTCGTCGACAAGGATACATGCATATTCTGTGGTTTTTGTGCGATTTATTGTCCGATTCAGGTAATGGAGATGGTTGAAAACTCACATTTTTCTCCTGACCTGGCATTTTGTAAAGGATGCGGGATCTGTGCCAAAGAATGTCCCAAAAATGCAATTTCCATGGTAGCAGAGGGGGATTTTCAAAAATGAATACAAAAGTAAAGGCCAATGCTGAAACGGGCTCACAGATTAAGGTGATAACCGGAAATGCTGCAGCAGCGATTGGGGCGCAACTTGCCCGTCCGGATGTGGTGGCAGCCTATCCGATTACTCCTCAGACAGAAGTAATTGAGCAGATTTCCAAATTTCATGCAAACGGGGAAATGGATTGCGAGCTGATTACTGTTGAGGGTGAAAATTCTGCCATGAACGCTGTTATGGCAGCCTCCCTTGCCGGCGGAAGAGTCTTTACCGCCACTTCTTCATGGGGGCTTGTTTTTATGTATGATGCAGTTCTCGCAGTGGCAGGGGCGAGAGCACCGGTGGTTATGGTCAATGTTAACCGTGAAACGCCGGGCATTATAGCCGTATCTTCCGGGCAGCAGGACATGATTTCCACAAGGGATGCCGGATGGATTTTCCTTATTGCCGAAGACTGCCAGGAAATCCTTGATCTTGTTCTCCAGGCCTATCGTCTGGCAGAGGATTATGATATCCAGGTGCCGGTTATGGTTCATTACGACGGATTCTACCTGTCCTATCTGTCCGAAGTTGTGGATGTGCCTTTCCAGAAAGATGTTGATAAATTTTTGGCTGTTTTAAATGATCAGCCCGAGAGAACAAAGCTGATTCCCGGAGGAAAACTGGGTTGCGGGTCCCATGGAATTCTTGGAGGGTATCTTGAGCTTCGGCATAAACATGTCTCTGCCATGGAAAGATCCAAAGAAAAATTTGAACAGATAGATAAAGAGTATCAAGAGATTTTTGGCCGCAGTTACGGTGGTCAGATTGAAGAATACCGAATGGATGATGCAGATGTGGTTCTGGTTGGCTCAGGCTCCATGTGCGGCACTATTAAAGCTGTTATTGATGAGAAAAGAGATGCCGGTATCAAGGTTGGCCTTTTAAAGATAAGAATGTACAGGCCCTTTCCCAGTGAAGTAATGGTTAAAGCTCTCAAGGGCAAAAAAGCCATTGGAGTAGTTGATAGAAGTCTTTGTTTCGGATTCAAAGGCGGTCCGATTTATACTGAGTTAAAAGCCTTTGAAACTCAGCTTGGCGGTTCAAAAATGATCAGTTTTATTGATGGTATTGCAAATACAGATATTACAACAGTCAATGTTGATAAAATGATTGATGCAACTTGTGACCTTGCTGCGGGCAAAGACGTCCGTGAAGTCACATGGGTTTCATATCCTGAAGCCCAGGAAGAGGGAGGGCTTTAATATG
>JAHOYS010000070.1 GCA_019038815.1 Desulfobacterales bacterium
GATTATATTGTATTTCCATTGGATTTTGCTTCTGTAAAACAAGCAAAAGAGTATGTGAAACTCCTTGATACAAAGGTGGGAATGTTTAAAATCGGGCTGGAACTGTTTATTGATCAGGGGCCTTCCGTGATTCAAATGGTCAAAAAAGAGAGCCGGGCAAAAATATTTCTTGATCTCAAGCTTCATGATATTTCAGCTACTGTTTTAAGAGCCATGAGAAGAGTTGCAAATTTAGGTGTTGATCTTGTAACAGTTCATTGTTCATCATCAAAAAATATGCTTGAAAAGGCTGTGCAGGGCGGACAGGGAAAAACAGGCATTCTGGGTGTTACCCTTTTAACAGATAATGATGCAGAAGCGGTTAAAGCATCAGGATTTAAAGACAAATTTGTGGAAAATCCCCAGCATCTTGTCATGCTTCGGGCAAAGATGGCATATGATGCCGGGTGCAAAGGGGTGGTCTGCTCAGGCCGGGAAGTTCAAGAGATAAAGAAAAGTTTTGGGAAATCTTTTCTGGCTGTAACACCGGGGATCAGGCCTGAGTGGACGTTGCTTGAAAGCGATGATCAAAAAAGGGTCACTACTCCGGGTCAGGCCATTACCCTTGGCAGTGACCTGATTGTTATCGGCCGGCCCATAAGGGATGCTGATGATCCCGGCCTGGCTGCCCAAAAAGTAATAAAAGAGATTGAAGCAGCCCTGTGCCTTATGGACCCTGCCTAGGGATTATTGTTCCTGATCAAGTCCGAATGCGGTGTGAAGCGTTCTTACCGCAAGTTCTGCATATTTTGCCAGGATGACACAGGAGATTCTGATTTCAGAAGTGGAGATCAGCCGGATATTGATATTTTCAGATGCCAGGGCCTGGAACATGGTGGCTGCCACACCGGAATGACTTTTCATCCCAAGTCCGATAACCGAAACCTTGGCAATTTCTTCAGCCGTTAGAATCTCAGTGGCACCAATCTGTTTGGCAACTTTATAGGAGATTTCTTTAGCCCGTTCAAAGTCATCTTTGGTCACAGTGAAGGTCAGGTCTGTCTCACCGCCGGAGCGGGTATTCTGAATAATCATATCAACACTTATTTCCGCCTGGGCAAGCGGGGTGAATATCTTTGCTGAAACACCGGGCTGGTCAGGAACACGTTTTAACGTGATTCTTGCCTCATTCATATCACAGGTAATACCTGATACAATGACACTTTCCATATCAGAACTCTCGTTGACAACCATTGTTCCTTCCTCCTCATTGAATGATGACCGAACATGTAAGGGTACATTAAATTTTTTTGCAAATTCAACCGAACGGATCTGAAGAACCTTGGCACCCAATATGGCCATTTCAAGCATTTCTTCATAGGATATTTTGTTAATTTTTCTTGCATTGCTGCAAATTCTAGGATCGGTGGTGTAGACGCCGTCCACATCTGTGAAAATTTCACAGACATCGGCTTTCAGGGATGATGCAATAGCAACGGCTGATGTGTCGGACCCACCGCGACCCAGGGTAGTGATGTCACCATCGTCATCCGTTCCCTGAAATCCTGCAACCACGGCAATATATCCATCTTTAAGGGCCAGTTGTATGTTTTTACAGTCAATATCAAGTATTCTTGCCTTGCCCGAGGAGTTATCGGTATGAATTCCTGCCTGAAAACCAAGAAAAGATTTTGCCTTGTATCCTCTTGATTTGAGAATCATGGCAAGAAGGGCTGCGGTTGTCTGCTCACCTGTGGCAAGAAGTACGTCAAGCTCTCTTTTGTCAGGCGTCTTTGAGGCCTGCCTGGCAAGACTGATAAGACTGTCGGTTACACCTGACATGGCAGAGAGCACAACAACAATTTTGTCATCCGCATCGTATGCTTTCTGGACCCTGTCTGCCACATTGTTGATGCGTTCAATGTCCGCAACAGAGGTTCCTCCATATTTTTGTACTCGTAAAGCCATACTAACTCCGGTATTGATAAATATTATAATTTATAAAGATAATTTGCTTAACAGATTTGATCCCGGTTGTCCAGAGGCAAAAACAGATATTATTCTATTATACTGCGCATCAAACTTAAAATTTATTTCAATATCAAATTCAAAAGAAATATGCTTAAGAATTTCAGGCCATTCAACAACGATAATATGGTTGTCACCATAAATATCATCAAATCCGATACCCTCAAGTTCGTCTGCAGACTCAAGCCTGTAAAGATCAAGATGGCAGAGAGTAAACACTCCAGCCGGATACTCATTGATGATGTTGAATGTGGGACTTGTGATATAATATTTTTCAGAAACTCCAAGTCCTTTGCCAAGCCCTTGTACAAAGGTTGTTTTGCCTGTGCCCAATTCACCTTGAAGGGCAATACAGATTCCCCGGGTAATTTTTTTGCCTGCAGCTTCCCCCAGTTTAAAGGTTTGTTGTGAACTCTTTGATTCTATGATTTTCATAACAGATAGTGATGAATGGTTTTCGGAATCATTTGAATCATATCTGAGGCCACAAAGCCAAACGCACCCATGTCTTTGGCAAGAATATCAGCACACATGCCATGAATATAAACACCTGCAAGACTTGCATTTTCAGGGGAAAATCCCTGGGCACAAAAGCCTGCAATCATGCCGGTGAGCACATCTCCCATGCCGCCGGAAGCCATGCCGGGATTGCCCGTGGGACAAATAGCGGATCTTCCGTCCGGGAGGCTGATAACGGTCTGGGCACCTTTTAAGATCAGAATGATATCATGGGTTTTTGCAAATTGTGAGGCAATGCCGATTCTGTCCGCCTGGATATCTTGGGTTGTCATATCACAAAGCCTTGCCATTTCACCCGGGTGGGGTGTTAATATGGCAGGAGATTTCTTCTTTTTCAGGATTTCAGGGTTTTGGGCAATACAATTGATTGCATCCGCATCAATAATGAGCGGCACATCACTTTTTTCAATAAGTTTTTTGACAAGTTTTTTTGTATCCTTTTGAGTGCCGAGACCCGGACCTAAAGCAAGGGCCTGTTTTTCTTTTAAAAGTGTTTGAATTTCATCAAAACAATTGTCTGATAAAAATCCTTTTTCTTTTTCAGGTAAAGGATGGGTCATGGGTTCTATGACCTGAGGTTCAATAATTTTATTGAGGCTTTTTGCAACCCCTAAGGTTACAAGCCCTGTGCCGCACCGCATGGCTGCATTGGCGCAAAGAGCGGCAGCCCCTGTTTTTCCGGTTGAACCCGCAATAACAAGTAAATGCCCGAAGCTGCCTTTATGGCTTTGGAACTGTCTTGGACTGAAACAGGCGGCAATTTCATTTTTTTCAATCAGGGAGAGTTTAATGTTTTTTTCCCGGGCAATAAATTCCGGGATACCAATATCAATGACTTCAAGGTCGCCGGTGTAATAGTTTCCAGGATAGAGAACCTGACCGGCCTTGGCAAAAGCAAAGGTGGCTGTAGCATCTGCTTTTACAGCGGTTCCCAGGGGTTGACCTGTGTCCGAATGAAGGCCTGAAGGGATGTCGACTGAAAAAACAGGTCGTTGGGAAGAATTTATCAATTCAATGGCATCCTTGAAAAATCCCCTGACATCTGAATTAAGACCGGTTCCCAAAATGGCATCAATAAAGAGGTCGTGGTGGAGAATATTTCTTTTTTGCTTTTTAAATGTATCTGCATCCGGGATTTCAATAATGGAACAGGTGCGGGATCGATCGCATAATTTCTGGGAAAGCTCCATATTGACTTTTGCGTCACCTTGTACTTTTTCTTTTGAAGACAATAAAAAGGTGTTAACAACAATCCCTTTTTCCATCAAATACCTTGCAATAACAAATCCATCTCCGCCATTGTTGCCCCGACCGGCTATCACAGCTATTTTTTTTGTTTTAATACCTTTAAATTTTTTAAAAAGTATTTTAACTGCACCCCTTCCGGCGTTTTCCATTAAAACGAGTCCGGGGATACCAAAAGATTCTATGGTCTTTCTATCCATATCCTGCATTTGACTGGCCGTAACAAGAAACATGTTATTCCTCCCTTAAATCGTTTTTATAAATGAGATCAGCCTGGATTTCAAGATATTTTACCATTTGGCAAAATGCTCTTCAACCACACCACCGACACAAGAAAGATGAATGCAAAGATTGTCACAAGTTTTTATTGAACCCTCAAATGACCCACAGGGCTGTATGAATTTGCTCTTAATAATGCCAAGGTTGTCATCTGCCCTTCGGATGCCTTCAGGCTTGAACCTGAGATTGATAAGATTATCTTTGCTTTTGATCTGCCACGGATCTTCAGGGTTTTTTGTGTCATAGGTAAATATAATTTCACCCTGTTTTATGGGTGTTCCATTAATCCAGACTGTATTTTCCAGCAAACCGTTTTCATAGACACCGGATGAAAAATTAAGCCCGATTTGAGTTCCATCATCGGCAAAGCCTGCACCACATGCCCAGTTCCAGAATGTTTGTCTGGGATAAAACCCGTTGGTCCAGTCAAAAACAGCAAACGTATTTTCAGATGCAAGGTCAAAGATTTTTTTATTTATAATGATTTTCCCTCTGGCTTTCAGCCCGGCGGTTTTAGTTGTAAAAGCAGGCCTGCTGTTTCCCATTGGCATCAAAAAGTGCATGGGTGATATGCCGGCATCCGGCTCAATGACCTCAATATCGGCGTTGAGAGATCTGCCCGGCAGATAAAAAGAGGCTTTAATTGTACTTGGCCCGGGTTTTTTATTATGGGTAAGGATCAATCTGCCTCTGAGACTTTTGTAGCTGCAGATACCGTTTTCAGGGTTTCGATCATATCGAACCTGTCCTAAAGGGGGAAATACAAGAGAGTGATTTATCATTTTGCGCTCCTGCCGGTCAAAACCAAAGGCAAACGCACTTGAAATATACCCAAGATGCACCACAGCACACCCGAAAATAATGTCCGGGTGAATGATACCCATATAACACCAGCGTTTTTCTTTAAATCGTTCAAAAGAAAAGAAACGGTCTTTTAAATTCAACAGACCTTTAGTGTCTGGATAATTAAAATCACCTGACCATTCAGAACCGTTTTCTTTGTTCATTATTTCACCATTACCTCTTTATATCTGAAACAGGAGACAAGATGGTCATTGACCATGCCCACTGCCTGCATATGGGCATAGATAATGGTTGAACCCACAAATTTAAACCCCCGCTGCTTGAGATCCTTTGAAAAGGCATCAGATTCTCTTGTTGTAGCTGGAATCTGGCCTAAAGATTTATAATTATTCACTTTCTGTTTCCCGTCAACAAAACGCCAGGAATATTTGTCAAAAGATCCGAACTCTTCCTGGATTTTAATAAATGCCCTGGCATTTGTAACAGCTGCATTGACCTTGAGTCTGTTACGGATGATGCCCGGGTCCAAAAGGAGTGTTTCAATTTTTTCAGGCGTAAACCGTGCCGTTTTTTCAACATCAAAATTGGCAAAGGCTTTTCTATATCCCGGTCTTCTTTTCAGGATTGTCAGCCAGGAAAGCCCTGCCTGTGCACCCTCCAGGATGATAAATTCAAAGAGTTTTTTATCATCATGAACCGGTACGCCCCATTCCTCATCATGGTATTTTATATAAATCGGATCATTTGTTACCCAGCCGCATCGTTCCATTTTGAATATCCTTAAGAGGCATCTCTATTTTTTTCAATTGGTATTATCCATAGTGTACACTTTTTTTTTGAAAAATAAAGACAATGCCTGGACAAAATTCTTAGTTTTTAAGCCCGTGTGCTAATCTTCAATA
>JAHOYS010000369.1 GCA_019038815.1 Desulfobacterales bacterium
CAATAAATACAAATAACTACTACCATAAATAGACGGAGTAAAATCATGATCATAGATATTATCCTGCCCCTGTCACTGGTCTTCATAATGTTCAGTCTGGGTTTAAACCTGACTGTAAATGATTTTAAGAATGTAGCTCTTCAACCAAAAATATTCACAGTCGGATTGATTAACCAGATGGTGCTCCTGCCCCTGGTGGCTTTTGGACTCATTTTGCTTTTTGGGTTTTCAAAGGAAATGGCTGTCGGTATGATGATCCTGGCCTGTTGCCCGGGTGGAGTAACATCAAACCTGATCACAAAGATGGCGAAAGGAGACACTGCACTTTCCATATCGTATACCGCTGTAGTAAGCATAGCAACGGTTGTCACCCTGCCGCTGATTATAGGATTCTCAGTTAAGTATTTCATGGGTGCTGAGGCTCCGTCCATTAATGTTCTGACGCTGGGGATTACAATGTTCTTGATCACCGCTATTCCGGTTGCCATCGGTCTTTTTGTCCATCACAGGTATGAAACCTTTACAAAAGGATTTGAGCCAAAAGCCAGTAAAATCTCATCAATATTGTTTGTACTGATTGTGATCGGAGCCTTGGCCAGTGAATGGGATGCCTTCATTAATAATGTTACGGTTCTGGGGCCGGGGATTGTAACCCTGATAATACTGATGCTCCTGATGGGATATGGAACATCACACCTGTTCCGGATGAACGAGGAACAGGCTGTCGCGGTTGCCATTGCAACAGGAATTCAAAATGCAACGGTAGGTATAACAGTTGGGAATCTGATCCTTTCAAGCAGTGAAGGTTTATCTGTCCTGAGTCTACCCTCTGGTGTCTATGGTATCCTGATGTATATAGTATGTCTGCCAATCGTGTTTTTATACGTCAGGCTGATCAGATCCAAGCTCAGTCCGGAATAAGCAATTCGAGAAAGTTTTCAAGCTTCTGCTCATTAAGGTATGCCGTTCCTAATCCATCACTCTTGACCGGCTCTTTAATGGGCGACCCAGGCAGCCTTAGGCAGCGAGAACATAAATGGAATCATTGCTATCAATGAAATCTTTAACTGGATCTGATTTGTTATAATCTAACTTCATTATATTCGTTTGCCTCTTGGACGATAGAACATCAAAATCACCGGTATTAACCGGTGCATTGTTGTTGTTTAGATAGAATAAATCTGAATTTGTCTATAAAAAAGATTAGGGCTTAAATTTTTTAATTTGAAGATCTTTTAAGACCTTATAATGTTTATCATTTGCAGTCAGGATTGGAGTGCCACAAGTGATCGCTGTTGCGCCGATAAGAGCGTCTGCCAACTGCATTGAATGGCTTAGAAAATGTTGTTCGACAAAAAACATAGCTTTGGCAGAAATATTCTCGGAGATATAAAGAATTTGCGTATTCCATATTTTCAGGGCTTGACGCAGGCTATTTAATTCTTTTTTGTTCCTCATACCTTGAACGAGTTCCATATACGTTACTACTGAAATGGAAAAATTATGCAGGTTGTCAATGGCCTCAAATGCATTTTCATTCCCTTTTAAATACCAGATCAAGACATCTGTATCCACGATCATTTAGAATCTTCCCTTTCTTAAATCCCGGACATAATCATCAACATCTTTGACAATATCATTATTTTTCCAAATTCCAAATAAATTGGTTTTTTTGTTCTTTTTAAGTTCATCATAGGGGATGAGTTTAGCACAGGGTTTCCCCCGATAAGTTATAACGACTTCTTCACCCCTATTCACTGTGCTTAAAAGCTCTTTTGTGTGAAACCGTAAATCCTTTGCTGTAGCTTTCATGATATAATCCTTTTTAGTCCAGTTTATATTTCAAAGTATAAACTTGATATCAATGGAGGTCAAGATTTTTTTTAAAAGAACTTTGAAAATCTGCGGCGTAGTCCGTAGCATTTTTTTTGTTTTACTGTTTGAATTTTACCTTGCATTTTTGTTCGCACATATGCTAACCTATGTGAATGAGAAAAATAATTTTCTATCGCTTTAATAATGGTAAATGTCCTATTGAGGACTACCTCAACTCTCTTTCTCAAAAACAGATCGAGAAGGTATTTTTTGTTCTTGATTTGATTGAACAATTTAATATTGTACCTCGTAAGTTTTTTAAAAAACTGAAATCCACTGACAACCTTTGGGAAGCAAGAGTTCAGTATGGAAATAATATTTTTCGACTTCTTGGTTTTTTTGATGGCAATGAACTTGTGGTCTTGAATCATGCCTTCACCAAGAAAACACAAAAAACTCCTCAAAAAGAAATTAAAAAAGCTGAACAGAGGAAAAAAGATTATTTTTCACAAAGGAGACCAGCATGAGCGATTTGCAAAAATATAAAAATAAACGAATGGCTAAAGACCCTGAGTTTTGGAAAAACTATGAAGAAAAATTCGAGACATTTAAACTTGGTGTTCTCTTAAAACAGGCCCGAGTTGATGCTGGAATGACTCAAGAACAAATTGCCAATGAACTCAATACTACAAAGTCGGTAATTTCCAGAATGGAAAATCATGCCACGGATATTCGTTTATCTACTCTTGAAAAATTTGCCAAAGTTGTTGGAAGGCATATCCATGTAGCCTTGGTTTGATTTCACGTCTCACCGGATTTATGCTTTTACTATTCTGTCTCCATTTAAAGCGCCGCCTTTGGTTACCAAAAAATAAGGATTTGTAAGATGTTATTTTTTACCCTTTTTTTTAATTGCCTTGAATTCAGAATCGTCGCCTTCGTGAAAAAATAAGCGACCAATTAAAAAATCCCCTTCGATGGTTGCAAATCCTCTCCCTAAAGCAGTATCCATCTCATCGTTCCCTTCCCAAGAAAATTCTACAAAATCTTTCTCCTCCTTTTTAGAAAACCGACAATCCATTGATCCGCGAACGTATCCGAATTGGAACAGTCCCATTTCATGTTCATTAAATTGTATATACCCTGGCACCTCAGCGTCTATAAAGTCTCTGTCCCACATTTCCATTTCTAATATTCGCCAATATCCATAAAATCGATTATCTACCATTATGATTCTAATTCCAAATGAACTTTGAACATCTGCGGATTGACCGCAGCATGTTTCTTGTTGAGATTTATAAGTCAAAAAAATAGATTTCTGTATCACTCAAAAATTGCGATTGACTGAAAAATAAAATTTTATAATTTTTGATTAACGCTATTAATTTTATCTTCCATGGTCTGCTCCCTGTCATTTCTTGTCCCTGCCTTTATTGTTGTTGTAATTCTGGGGGCTCCCATTTCATGTATTTTTTCATGGCACTGTTTTACAACATCAAAGACAAGATCCCAGTCTCCCTCAATATTTGTTCCATAGGCATGTAGGCTTGATTTCAGGCCTGCTGATTCTATAATTTTCTGACACTGGGCAACATATTTTGAAACAGAAACACCAACTCCTATCGGCACAACACATAGATCAATAATTACCTGCATGGATTCAGTCCTTTTTTTAATTTAAAAACTTACCTAATACTCTAAGCACGTATTTTCAATGCTTCAATATCTATTTCAAACAGCAACAAAAAGCATTCCATTTTTAAAAATCGCTTTTGCATTTTCCCCAATGACAGTGTATATAATGCCCTAAAATTAATAAAAATTGAAAGAATACCATACCAGATGAGCGGTCCTCACAAAATAAGATTAATGATGAAGTCTGAACGGGAATTGGCAAAAAGGCGTTTCAGGCGGCAGAAAAACCAAAACATGCTTGCAAAACCAGGTATTCATGATTGTGTTATTGTTTTAGATCACCTTAAACCAACTTATAATGTTGGCAAAATATTCAGGAGCGCTGAATCTTTTGGAATTCGTGAAATTCATCTTATTGGCATTGACTTTTTTGATCCCGCTTCATCCATGGGCGCATTTAAATGGGTGCCTGCACATTTTCATAAAAATTTTTTTCATTGCTATACAAAACTCATCACTGACAGGTATACACCTTTTGTTTTAGAGCCTGGAAATGGAAAAGTCCTTCCAAAAACCAATTTGCCAAAAAAAAGTGCATTTATATTTGGACATGAGGAATATGGCATCAGTTTTGAGCCTGATTTATTCCCGGAAGTTCATAGGATGAGCATCCCCCAGTTTGGAAAGACCCAGAGTCTGAATGTAAGCATTGCTGCATCCATAATCATGTATGAGTATGCCAGTCAGCATGCAAAATTTTAACGTCGCAATTATACGGAAATACACAATATTCTTCAACGACCTAAATCTTCGGCTTGCCCGCAGCATTTGATTTGTTAGGGTATGTCAAAGACATCATACTATTTAATACCAATGATATACCGAGTGCCTTTGCCCCGACCCTGGGTGAGCAGGTATTTATTTTTGACAAGTTCTGAAAGCTTTTTCTTCAGGGTATTCCGGTTGGCTTTTGTAATGGATTCGATCTCAGATATGGACAACTCTCCATGATCCTTCACAAGTTCAAGGATCTGTCGTGACAGCCTGGTCAACTTTAGAAATATTTTTTCTTTTTTGATTTTTTTAGTCAGTACTTCTTTTTGAGTTTTAAGAGCGCTCAAAAAAAATAATATCCAGGGCTCGTATTCCGGATACTCAGATCTAAAAGTCACCTGGGATTTTCTTAATGCCAGGTAATAATTATCCTTGTTTTTTTCAATGATATTCTCCAGAGAACTGTAAGGAACGTACCGGTATCCTTCTTTTAGCAGTAGAAGGGTTGTCAGTATCCGTGACAGTCTGCCGTTTCCATCCTGAAACGGGTGTATTGCCAAAAAATGAACGACAAAGACAGATATGGTTAGCAGGGGGTGGAGTTCTTTTTCTTTTAACTGCCTGGCTGTCCATTCTATCAACTGTTCCATATCCTTTGGGGTGTCAAAGGGTGATGATGTCTCGAAGATAACACCAAGGCTCTTGCTATCATGACCGAACGCCTCCACATGATTGGGCATCTTTTTGTATTCCCCACGGTGGCGGATATCCTTTGAGCTGTATTCAAGCAGCATTTTATGTAACTGCCGGACATAATTTTCCGTAAATGAGATGTCTTTATAGGATGCAAAAACGATGTTCATAACATCTGCATAGCCGGCCACTTCCTGTTCATCTCTGGACTCAAATGATTTCTTGTCTAGTCCGGATAACAACAGTTCTATTTCCCGGTCGGACAGTTTTACCCCTTCAATCCGCGTTGACGATCCGATAGATTCTATGGTGGCAACGTGTTTTAATGCGCCAAGCCGTTCCGGCGCCAGATTGCCGATGGCTTTCCATTCACCCTTGAACTCATCTATTTTTGCAATGAGATTCAATATTTCCGGTGTAATTTTAATTATAGGATTTAACATTGATTTTCCATTCAGATATCCAAAAATATACCCATATTTACCCAAATTTTTTCAAAAGTCAAGCTTGATAGAATTGTCACATTTCAGATGTGTTCATTTTGGGATACCCAAAAACATACCCGTATTTATCCAGAAAATCGATGTTTTACCCCAAGCCGACGGTTCATAATCTTGTTGTCAAATCTTTCAGCTTTTCCCATTCTGGTATCCTGATGACGAAATCATCATTCGTACAACTATTGAAATCTGCAGTTTATCCGTCAGCATTTTCTTGTTGAGATTAAATTCTTTCCTTTCTTCCTGAAAAACTATTCCACAACATTCCCATGAGTCCCATGCCGGTTTCA
>JAHOYS010000011.1 GCA_019038815.1 Desulfobacterales bacterium
CGAAATTTACAGCACAAAAAAGTACTATATTTCAATTTGTTTGACAAAACAGGTCGAACCTGAAAATGTTATAAATTGTGCTCCGAATTTCATAAAATATATTTTAAAATAATTTTAGAGGAAAATAACATATTATGAACATTTTGCTTGTTGACGACTCGCCATTATCAAGAAAAATTATTATTACCAGAATTCCGGAAGAGATCAAGGGAACCTCCTCAATTATCCAGGGTTCAAACGGACAGGAAGCAGTTGATCTCTATAAGGAGCACCGTCCGGATATTGTATTTCTGGATTTGACCATGCCGGTCATGGATGGATATGAAGCGCTTGACCAGATAATGGCCTATGACAAAGGAGCCTGTGTTTATGTAATTACCGCAGATATCCAGAAAAAAGCTCAGGAAAAAGTGCTTGCTTCAGGTGCTGCAGCATTAGAGACCAAGCCCATTGATGAAGAACGCCTGGCTAAGATATTTTCTCGTATTAATCAGGAATAAATAAGATGATGAATGAAGAATTAAAAGATGCTTTTGGCGAATTGATAAATATTTCATTCGGATCGGCCGCTGCAATGATTGCCGATTTGTTTGAGAGTTTTGCCACACTCAAGGTGCCTGATATAAAAGTTATAGCAATGAGTGAGATTGAGACTATTGTCATGGAGGGCAGTGACAACCAAGAAATTTATATTACCGGACAGCAATTCAAAGGTAACTTTGGGGGTGAAGTTGTTTTTGCCATTGATAAAAAGAGTGCCGGGAATATGCAAACTCTCATCTACTCTGCAAAAGAATTTGATGAAACTCAGGCTTTTGATGACAATGAAGTTGAACAGTCGATTCTTGAAATATCAAACATTATCGGCTCTTCATGCGTTGGAAAATTTGTAGAACTTTTAAAAGAAGATGTCATGTTCTCTCCACCCACCATTGAGCTTAGCCAACGATTGCTGAGCGGTTTGGATAAGACAAGATTTAGTCAGATTATTGTTATCAGGACGGTTCTTGAATTTCAGGATATGAAAATTGTTGGAAGACTGTTCATTATGTTTAACAATGAAATGTTTGGCAGGCTTGAAAAAGCGATTGAGACTTTTATAGAAGAGTTATAGAAATATGCAAACCAAAATTCTTGATACCATTGAAAATGGCATCATTATTACAAATCAAAACCTTGATATTATTTTATGGAACAGATGGTTAGCCATTCATACAGGGATACCATCGGATAAAACCCCTGGTAATACACTTGAAGACCTGTTTCCAAGGATATCATTTGACTTATTAAAACAAAAAATCCGTATTGCCCTGAGAATGAAGTCATCTACTTTTACCAATGCAAGGGTTTTGAAATTTGTGATTCCAATTGAGCAAAATAAAATAACAAAATCCATTTTTAAACATATGCGTCAAAATGTTGTTATAACACCACTTAACGAAAAAGAAGTCAGTATTAATATATATGATGTCTCCTCACTTCTTGAAGCTCAGACCATCATTGACGACCAAATGAAGTTATTGGAAAAACAGGCAAAAACAGACAGCCTTACTGGGTGTTTTAATAAAAACATGTTCAATGAACTTTTAACGGCTGAAATAAAAAGATCAATCCGTCACAATCATATATTCTCACTGATTATTTTTGATATTGATAATTTTAAATCGGTAAATGATACATATGGGCATTTGAAAGGAGATTCTGTACTCAAAAAACTTGCAAACCTTTCCCGTAAAAACATACGAAAAAGTGATATGCTTGCCCGTTGGGGAGGAGAAGAATTTTGCATTTTGTTACCTGAAACACCGCTTAACGGAGCAGCCATACTTGCAGATAATGTGAGACAAAAAATTGCCTCTCATGACTTCGGTAGTACCGGGCTTCAACAATGCAGCTTTGGGGTTGCGGAATATACGCTAGGAACAGATGAGAATATCATTATTGCAAATGCTGATAAAGCTCTCTATTATGCGAAGAATAATGGGAAAAATCAGGTGGCTATTTTTAAAGATGAGACTTCTGTTTCTTGGCAACCTTGAAGGATCTTTATAAGTAATCAAAACTGACTCCTCTTTATCAATATGGAAACACAGTCAAGCTACTTATCTGTAAATAATATAGATAAAAAGCATTGTTCCTTCCATTTTTTTCAAGCTCCCGAATTCGTTTCTGATTAGGGGTCAATGCCTCAACACCATTGCCGGGGAATACATATTGCCCGGTGGTACTCACGTCGCCAGCGATATAGGAGATCTTTGCCAATATCTAAATTTTCTGCCGCCCCAGTAACAGATCGTCCAGGTTCAGAGCATAATAGAACTGCATTCCTTTTGAAATCCTGATCAAATTTTCTTCTGGGTTTCGAACTCATGTTTTGTCCTCCTTAATTTTCATTATAGAGGCTTAACTGAGTGTCTACAATACCGGGGGAGGATCAATCAAAATAATTATGGATTGTGACATGAAAAGTCAAGGCATAAAAAACTTGGAAGAATTACAAATTGCCGGCAATGACATAAAAATTATATTGAAAAAAAATAAATTACTTGGCACATCTATCATTGCATGTCATTCTCATATGTCAGTCACATTTTGTTACTATGGACAAAAAATAAAAAATGATCGATTTCATACAACAATTTAATCCTGTTATGCAGGCCTTCATTGCAACACTCTTTACCTGGGGTGTAACGGCTGCAGGAGCGGCTCTTGTTTTTTTTACAAAGGCTGTGAACCCAAAGATTATGGATTCAATGCTTGGTTTTGCTGCCGGAGTAATGATTGCTGCAAGCTTCTGGTCTCTTCTCGCACCCGGCATAGAGATGGCGGAACAATTGGGACATACCCCATGGCTCACTGCCGTCATAGGATTTATGGGAGGAGGGATTTTCATGAGACTGACTGACAAATTCCTGCCGCACCTTCATCCGGGCTTAAGTATTGATAAAAGTGAAGGCGTAAAGACTTCATGGCAGCGAAGTACCCTTTTAGTACTTGCCATAACACTTCACAATATACCTGAGGGTCTGGCGGTAGGTGTTGCTTTTGGAGCTGTAGCAGCTGATCTGCCTTCTGCCACGATTGGAGGAGCAATTGCTCTGGCAATCGGCATTGGGATTCAAAATTTTCCTGAAGGTACTGCTGTATCAATGCCATTGAGAAGAGAAGGTATGACAAAAAAGAAAAGTTTTTTCATGGGGCAGGCTTCCGGTATAGTTGAACCTGTTGCCGGGGTAATCGGAGCTTTATTTGTCCTGAAAATGCAACATATTCTTCCATATGCTCTGTGTTTTGCAGCAGGCGCCATGATTTTTGTTGTGGTGGAGGAACTCATTCCTGAAGCTCAAAGAGACAATGCAAACATCGACATGGTAACAATGGCAACAATGACCGGTTTCTCGGTAATGATGATTCTCGATGTGGCTTTGGGGTGACAGGAGTAAGATATCGCTTACATAAATAAAAATATTCTGACAGCTGTTGTGGCTGCAGAAAACGGAGACATTTTCGAACTGGAAGGATATGGTGCGGTGGGGATGTCGGGCACCACACCTGTTGTGCTGAGAAAAGACCGGACCGTACCCATGCCCCATGGCAGCGAACTCATGATGCTGCCCCGAAGAAAACCCATTGTCTATAATATTGCGAAAAACAAGTTTGAAATTATTGAAGACAACCCCTTTGACCCGAGAAAAAAAATCTTCCCTGTTGCAGTATTTAACTCACCGGGGTATGTGAACCGGCATTTTAGTGCCTATGATGATGAAGGTATAAAAGATTTGCTTCCATTATTTTCATATGGTGCCGTTGGATTCGGGAAAAACAGTTTCAGGTCTGCCGCCATCCTTGTGGACAAAGAGCCCCGCCAGG
Source organism: Desulfobacterales bacterium (assembly GCA_019038815.1). Taxonomy (GTDB): domain Bacteria; phylum Desulfobacterota; class Desulfobacteria; order Desulfobacterales; family Desulfobacteraceae; genus Desulfobacula. The sequence continues at coordinate 3,871 of JAHOYS010000011.1, forward strand.
ATTTAAGGCAGATGCCCCACAACGGCATTGTCAAAGGCGTCAACCAGATGCAGAAAAAGTACCCCCGCAACCGCCTGATCCGGCATCTTGAAACCTGTGCTTTACAATATGGCTGCCCGGCCGGGAAAAACTTTTTTCTCAAACGGTATGAAGCGCCTCTTCCTACATCAACTGTATGTAATGCCAATTGTCTTGGGTGTATTTCCCTGCAAACTCAGAATAACCTGTGCGCCTGCCAGGAAAGAATCAGTTTTACCCCGACCCCTGAAGAGATTGCCCAGGTATCCCTTGAGCATATTGCCCATGTTAAAAAAGCGGTGGTCAGCTTTGGTCAGGGGTGTGAAGGAGATCCCTTAACAGCTTTCAAAGCCATAGAGCCTGCCATAAGACTTATCCGGGAAAAAACAGACAGAGGCACTATCAACCTGAATACAAATGCCAGCCTTCCCCGGCATGTTGAAAAACTTTGCAGGGCAGGACTTGATTCCATGAGGGTCAGTATGAATTCCGTCAGAAAAAATTGTTATCAAGCCTATTTCAGGCCTGTATCCTATCAATTTACCGATGTCCTTAAAAGTATTCATGCGGCAAAGCAGCAGGGGAAATTTGTTTCCATCAACTATCTTAACTGCCCTGGATTTACAGATTCCAAAAAAGAATTTACGGCACTAACAAAATTTATTGATACCTGCAAAATTGATATGATCCAGTGGCGCAACCTGAATTTTGATCCTAAGAAATATTGTGAACTTATGTCCAAAATTGAAGACAGCGGCAGGCCTTTGGGAATGCAAACCATTATTAAGCAATTATCCAACCATTTCCCCAAATTGATTCATGGATATTTTAATCCGCCCCTATTGAATTCAATAAAAGGACGTTATGGAAAATAAAAAAATTACCATTATTGATGAAACCCTCAGGGAAGGCATGCAATATCAAGGGTTAATGTTCTCTTGTGAGCAACGGTTAAAAATTCTTGAATTCCAGGAAAAATTAGGAGTAGATATCTGCCAGGCAGGCTACCCCCCTGCCCATGATCTGGAAGCTGATGTGGTCAAAACACTTTTTAATCATGCCCAGAAGAACAAATATAAAATCCGCATTGCCGCCATGGGAAGGGCCAGCATTCATGATGCCGCCATTCTGCTGGATACCCGTGTAAATGATCTGCATTTTCATCTGCATATAAAAAATGACGTAACGCCTGATAAGCTTGATAATATCCTTGCCGGCCTTTTAAACACCATTGATTTTGTAAGAAACCAAAATCCTGATACTGTCATATCCTTGGCCATGCTTGATATCGGCAGGACGGAGGACCCTGTTTTAGAACACTGTGTTTCGTTTTTAAATCAACATCATATCGATATGATTTCTTTGCCGGATACTTCCGGAATGATGGCACCAAACCAGGTTTTTGAGAAAATAAAGAAGCTTGCCTCAAAAACCGTAAATACAAAAATTTCAATTCACTGCCACAATGACATGGGCATGGCATCTGCCAATTCCGTGATGGGAATTCTGGCAGGCGGAAGGGTTCTTGAGGCTTCTGCTTTGGGCATCGGAGAAAGAAACGGGATAGCAGACCTTTATACAACTGCAAAAACACTTCAGGACCAGGGCTTTGATATAAATCTCAACACTGATGATATCCCTGTATTTAAAGCCTATTATGAATTACTTGATTCCATTGTATTTGAACAAACACATCAACACCTGTTAACTGCCAATACCCCTGTGTTTGGTGATGCCGTCAAAACCCATGTGGCCGGGACCCATGCAGGAGGAGAATATGG
>JAHOYS010000121.1 GCA_019038815.1 Desulfobacterales bacterium
TCTTCTTTGAGCCATCATATGCGGTTCATCCCCTGATGCTTCAGCGTCTAAAAAAATCCGGTTGCCATCGGAAACAATCGCGGCATCATTTTTATAGTTACCCTTATATCCCCTGCTGATAACAACCGATTGTTTTCCCATTTTTTTTAAAACCCCTGCCACATAAATGGCCATGGGTGTTTTTCCCGCTCCCCCGACAACAATATTCCCAATGGAAATAACAAAACAAGGCAGTGTTTTTTGTTTCAGAATCCCCTTCTTGTATAACCAGATCCGAAACCTTACACCAAGACCATATAGATATGAAATTCCAACCAGAAACCATTCAAATGAAAACAGCCCGGGCCTGAAATTTCGTTCTGAAATATGTGTAACCCTTTCTTCTAATTTATTTAAATATTTTTCAAACAATACGAAGGATCTCCAAATTCTTGATGATTCTTTGAACCGAACCGGAATTCCTTGAAAAGACTTCAAAACTTCGGCTGCCCATATGCTGCTGTGTCTGCCTGTTTCCCAATATGGCTTCAAGCTCTCTTCTCAAGTCTTGTTCAGATTCCACCCTTTTGGCACCCTCGTGATCCATAAGCATATTTGACATCAGCAGAAAATCCGACATATCAGACCCGAAAAGAACAGGCTTTGAAAAAGCTGCCGGCTCCAGAGGGTTATGCCCCCCCTGCCGGACCATTGATCCCCCGATAAATGCCACATCGCAAATGGCATACAGCCGGGCGAGCTCTCCCATTTTATCCACCAGAACAACATCCGGGCAATCTTTGGATTCATCCATTGCTGACATTAAAACTGCTTGAATATCATTGGACAAAAAATAAGATAAAATTTCGGGGCATCTTTTGGGGTCCCTTGGGGCAAGAATCATCAAAAGTCCTGGGTAATTTTTCTTCACCTCTTTATATACTTCACAAAGGATGTCTTCTTCTCCTTCATGGGTGGAGCCGGCAATAAACACCTGTGTTCCCTTTTGGATACTGAACCGATCCCTCATGCCTTTAATAACCCTTTTATCCATATCTTCAGGGGGTTGGTCAAATTTGATATTCCCCGTAACAGATATTTTTTTTTCATCAATACCCAAGCGTTGAAAGCGTTTTTCATCCAAAGAGGTCTGTGCCATAATCCCGGTTAAAGAAGAAAAAAACATGGAAGAAAATTTTCTGAAAAACAAATATCCATTTAATGAGCGCTTTGAAAGCCTGGCATTAACTAATATTACAGGGATTTTGCTTTTCTTCATTTCATATAAAAAATTGGGCCACAGGTCTGTTTCAACAATAACCACTGCATCCGGTTCTATCTGCCGGCTTACTTTTTTAACGCAATACCCCAGATCAAATGGAAAATATCCCAACTGAGCTACGAAGGGGGCATCTTCTTTGGGCAATATCTTTTTTAAGAACAATTGCTCTGCCATATCAAACCCGGTCTTTGTAGAAGCAGTAAAAACAATATCCAGATCTTTGTGCTGCCCCTTTAATACTTTGACAAATGGTACGGCTGATATGACTTCACCTACGGAAAGGGCATGAATCCAGATTCTTTTTTTCCCAGCCTGTTTGGGTTTTAAACCAGTTCTGAGCCCAAACCTTAAGCTTAAGTTTGCCCTTCTTTTTTCTGAAAAAAAATAGATGAACGGTAAAAATGGGAAGGCAACAATAAATAAGATGTTGATTATTATTTTATACAAAAAAATCATTGGATTCACTTTCCATTGCCATTATTCCGTATTGATCAAATACAAAATCCCAAAACATAAAAAAAACAGATTGGCCGTCCAGGCACTGATGACCGGCGGCAGGATGGTTCCATATCCCAGGGAAAGACAGAATCCATACATGACCCAATACATAAATGAAATCACGACACCAATGGCTATGGCCACCGGAATATTGCCCTTTGCAAAAGATCTCATACCTGTGGCAGCACCTGTCAGGACCATAATGATACAGATAAAGGGAAATGCAATTTTCCCGTTCAAATCCACCTTATAGGTTGTAGCATCATACCCTTCCTCTTCAACCTTGTTAACATATTTTTTTAATTCAAAATAACTCATCTCTTCTGATTTTTTTGTAATCTCTCCAAGATCTTCCGGCTTAAATGTCAACGGGACAATCTTTTTATCATATGATTTTACATCATAATCCATTGAATCCTTTGCATGGATCTGCTCGATGACATTTTCAAACACCCAAGTTCCTTGTTTGAAATATCCTTTCCCAGCATCAATTCTTGACTCAAGACCAAAATTTTCCCCAAGGGATGTTATGGTGACACCGGCAGCGAACTGGTTTACAGGATCATAAAAATTAATGTGAACCAGCTTGTTTTCAGACTTTATCCATATGTCTTTTTTTGCAGAATAAATATCGTGTCTTTTTTTTATAACATTGTATTTTATATAATTAGATTTTGCCATGGTAACCGGGATAATGGTCTCCCCTAATAAAAACATGAGGATGGCAAAAAACACTCCCACAAGGAGAGCCGGCTTAACAAGGAAATATACACTGATACCGCTGGACTTGATGGCCAGAAGCTCATTGTTCCGGTTCATCAATCCAAAAACCGTAATTGTTGCAAGTAAAATACTTGCCGGTGCCAATTGCACAAACATGAAAGGGACTTTTAAAACTACATATCCCAGGGCACCGATAAGGGAAATATCAGAATTTAAAAATCTCTCCATCCTGGAAAGATAATCAATAAATACAAACAGAACCAGAATCAGCAGCTGAATGATGGAAAAAAATTTAAAAAATTCCTTTAACCAGTATTTATGCAGACATGACATATTTTATATTTTTCTTATAAACCGATTTTTTATGATCATGGCAGCCTTATTGAAAAAAACAGGCGGCATAACCGGTTTTTCCTTTGCATTCCTGACAAGAAAAAAAACGCCTGCTCCCCCCATGATGACATTTGGCAGCCACATAGCAAGGACCGGAGGATAATTTCCTGTTTCTCCTGCCGACCATCCAATAGCCAGAAGAAAATAATAAAGAAGAAAAAAAGAAATTCCAAAACCAAATCCTGAAGACCGTCTAAAAGAAGCTGACTGAACCCCCAGGGGGAAAGCAAGGATTCCTAAGGAAAGGCAGGCAAAAGGAATTGAAAACTTTTCATGCAGTTCCATTAAGGCTTCTATCAAACGGGCTTTATCCTTAATCTCCGAGCGTATTAATCCTATCAAATCAACCAGGCTTATCTCATCCAGGTCCTTTGATATTTTTCCACTCCCTTTATTCATAAGGTTCAAATTAATATTAATATCATAATTTTCAAATTGAATGCTGCTCACAGATTTCTCATCAACATCCACCTGATTGATCATCCCATTATAAAGCCTTATGGCATATACCTGTTCACCTTCAAGCCGAATCAATTTTCCTGAAGGGGCAATAGAAATACTGATGACACCTTTTGTTCTTCTGTCTTCGATAAAAACATCTTTTAATTCTTTTGTTTTCATATTCACATGGGAAACATAAATCATGACATCTTCCAATTCACAATTGAATTGTCTCTCCTGCAGGGCCGCATCAATACTTGATCTTGCAAGTTCAATACTTTTTTTTTTGATAGATAATTTACCCCAGGATACTCCAAACACTGTGATACACATGGTCAAAAAAACACCTGAAAAACAAAAAATCAAAACCGGCGGCAATAATTTATAAAGAGATATACCAGCACCTTTTAATGCGAGAATTTCATTTTCCTGCGACATACGCATAAACGTTAAAAGGATAGATATCATCACAGACATGGGAATGGTGAATTCCAAAAATCTTGGAAGTGTATAAACAACCATAAAAGCAACAGATAAAATATCAGCATTATAGTTCACAACCATATTGGTAATTTCCGGTATCCGTGTCATCAGAAAGACAAATGTCAGAAAAAAAAGGCTGATGGCAAAGGGGGGCAAAAGTTCCCTGAAAATATATCTGTTTATAATATTAAAACTTTTCATTGCCAGGAAAAATATAAGTTAGCGGATAAATAGTCAAGATGTGATAAAAAGATTAGGTTTCCATTGCCTGGTTTCCATGATAATAAATTGCCTATGAAATGTGTAATAATAGCCAGTGGTGACCTTGAATATACCAACGCCATTCTCCGTGTGATCAAGGATGCACAGCTGATTATCAGTGCTGATGGAGGTGCCGGGCATTTAAGAAAATTAAATATTTTACCCCATGTCATGATCGGCGATTTTGACTCAATCCATCCGGATGACAAACAATTTTTTAAAGAAAAAAAAGTAAAGATGCTCACTTTTCCCTCAAGAAAAAATCATACTGATTCCGAACTTTGTGTATCCTGGGGCCTTGAAAACAATGCAACAGATATCACACTGTTAGGTGTTACAGGCACCCGGCTGGATCATACACTGGCCAATATTTTTCTTTTAAAAAAACTTGCCGAACAAAATATCCCGGCCCGAATCATAAACAAGAACAATGAAATTCATATTGTAACAAGCTTTTTAGAACTTAAAGGCCGGCCCAACGACTTTTTATCTATTATCCCCGTTACCAGGCAAGTAAGTGGAATCACGCTTAAAGGACTTGAATATCCCCTGGTGGATGCAACCTTGGAAATGGGATCCTGCCTTGGCATCAGCAATTCTTTTAAGGAGGCTGTTGCATCTGTTTCTATTGAAAAAGGTATTTTGATCGTAACAAAATCAACAGATTAGCCTGCAGGATTAAACCCAAAAGAGAAAGTGTCCAAACTTATGTGGACACCTTCTCTTTTAAAAAAACTAAAACTACTAATCTCCGCAGGAACTATCTGAACCGCAACCGGAGCATCCGGATTGTCCCAGTTCAATATTAGAATCAAGATGGAATCCCATCCCGGTAAAATCTATTTTAATATTTTCAGCTTTTCCCATAAAGTCTTTGTCAACAACAAATTTCAGGCCTTTAACATCAAATGTATCATCTGTATCTTTTGGCTCATCCAGAGCCATGGCAAGCGAAGGGCCGCCTCAACCGCCTGAATTGAGAAAAATCCTAATGGGGGTAGGTTCCTTGTCCTGGAAATAGTCATTGATCTGCGTTTTTGCAGGATCTGTCAACTCAATCATTGTAAAACTCTCCTTATTCGTTTATTTATTTTTCAGGATTCTTCTGCCTGAATGCTCTAATTCTAATCATACACTTTACGCATGTCAATATACTGTACAAAAGATTACAAAAATTGTAGTGTATGCTGTAATTTATTTTTAAAAATATCAAAAAAAACCATGGTGATCAAAAAATATAAGGACTGGGTATGAAAATACTTGTTACAGGCGGCGCCGGGTACATCGGAAGTCACACCTGTGTTGAGCTTTTGAATAAAAATTATGATGTGATTGTCTTGGACAATCTTTCCAACAGTTCTGAAAAATCTTTAACCCGGGTAAAAAAAATTACCGGGAAATCACTTGAATTCTATAAAGCAGACCTTTTAAGCAAAAAAGAAATTGTTGCGATTTTCTGTGACCATAAAATAGATGCGGTCATTCATTTTGCGGGGTTGAAGGCTGTGGGGGAATCTGTAATGATTCCATTGAAATACTTTCATAACAATATTACAGGTACTTTAAACCTTCTTGAAGCCATGAATGAGTTTAATGTAAAAAA
>JAHOYS010000288.1 GCA_019038815.1 Desulfobacterales bacterium
AATATTGATCAAAACAGGCCTTATTTCGGCACCTAACCAAATTATAATCTTGAAATCTCCCCCTTCCGTGTTATATTACACCTCAAATAACAACTTATTTGGAGGAACAAAATGGATTCATACTCTTCGGTTTCACAAAGCGCTGTTCTGGTAAAAACAAATTCATTTATTAGAAGCGTATACAATTGGATGGCCATAGCACTTGCACTTACAGGCTTTACTGCATACTATGTGTCTCACAATGAAACCCTGGTTCAACTTCTTTACGGAACCCCCGGCTTACTTATGATTTTAATTTTTGCAGAGCTTGGGTTTGTGTTTTTTTTAAGTGCAAGAATTCAAAAGATTAACGCTGCAACTGCGACTGCCCTGTTTACCATCTATTCGATTTTGAATGGAATAACCTTATCTTTTATTTTTCTTCGGTATACTGCCACATCCATTGTATCAACATTTATGATTTGCGCTGTAACGTTTCTTGCCTGCAGTGTTTATGGAATGGTCACCAAAAAAGATCTGACTTCTCTTGGCGGATTTATGTTTATGGGCTTAATTGGAATTATTATAGCCTCTGTTGTAAACATGTTTTTGCAAAGCTCAGCCATGCAGATGATTATTTCTTACATTGGCGTAGTTGTATTCATAGGCCTTACTGCCTATGATACCCAAAAATTGAAAGCCATGTCAGCCACTGTTCCCAATAACGCATCAGGGGCAATGATTCGAAAAGGCGCGTTAATGGGAGCGCTTACGCTATATCTTGACTTTATCAACCTTTTTATCATGATGCTTTTCATTTTTGGCGGCAATAGAGACTAATTTTCATTACCAATAACCAAATATACAAACGGGTATCTAAATTGATAATAGATACCCGTTTTTTATTTAAATATTTTTTTTAATGATTTCACATATATCATGGCAATACCTTTTAATTTGATTCTGATCCGGTCCCTCCACCATTACCCGAATCAGGGGCTGGGTGCCTGAATAACGGATTAATACCCTGCCGGTATCCCCCAGTTTTCTTTCAACGGCTTTAATTGTATTTGCAATTGTATTGATTTGCATGAAATCAGGACGGGATTTATCCACTTCCACATTCATGAGTATCTGGGGGTAGACAGTCATAATAGAAGCAAGACTGGATAATGACTGCCCTGTTTCCACCATTACCTCAAGCAGTCTTAATGCTGAAAATATTCCATCTCCGGTTGTATGATAATCCAGAAAGATCGTATGGCCGGAATCCTCACCACCAATGACAGCCCCGGATCTCTTCATAGCCTCAAGAACCTTGCGATCCCCGACATCGGATTTAATATGGCAAATCTCAAGACTGTCAAGTGTTCTGCTTAAGCCGATGTTGCTCATGATTGTACTTACAACTGTATTGTTATTCAACCTTCCACGCTCTTTTGCAAACTTTGCACAAACAGCAAGGATTCTGTCTCCTGTAATTTCGGTGCCATTTTCATCAACAGCAATAAGCCGGTCAGCATCTCCGTCAAATGCAAGCCCGATGTCTGCCTTTTCTTTGACCACCAGCCTCTGCAGCTCTTGTGTGTGCTGAGACCCGCAACCATCATTAATATTTTTTCCATCAGGAGAATCATGTATAAACCGGGCATCAAACAAATTATCATTAAAGACCATGCGGGCAATTTTTGATGCAGCCCCATTTGAGCTGTCAATAATCATTTTTAATTTTTTATCGAGTTTCTTAAAAGGAAACCCGGCTAATAAAAAATCGGAGTGCCTTTCCAAACTATCTGAAATTACAGTTATTTTTCCAACATTTCCCCGTGGAGTATCATTGCTGCCAAGGATATAGTCTTCAATTTGATTTTCCTGTTCATCTGATAGCTTTTCTCCCCCATATTTAAAAATTTTAATTCCGTTATCCTGATATGGGTTATGGGAAGCGGATATGACAATTCCTGCACCCGCATCTTTAATAGAGGAACACAGATACGCCACCCCGGGTGTTGGTATGACGCCGGCCAGCAGGACATCTATTCCTGTTGAGGAAACACCTGCCGCAAGAGCAGACTCCAGCATATCTCCTGAAATCCGTGTATCTTTCCCGATGATAACCATTTTATAACCGTTCTCTTTGGTAAAGAGCCCAACTGCCTGTCCTGTTTTCAATGCAACTTCACATGTTATGGGGTATTGATTGGCAACTCCCCTGATTCCATCTGTTCCAAAAAGTCTTCCCATTCTTTATTCCTGCCAAATTTTTAATCGGATTATTAATTCAGACTATTAATTTTTCAATCATTCTCTGTTCAATATGAAACAACCACTTACTGCCCTTTTCACGCTCATCAGGTTCCAGGCTCTGAATAACTTTTATATATTTTTTTTCTATCCGCTTTATTTTTTTTTCAATAACCTGAATAAATATTTCACCCTCTTTATTTAAATTATCATTTTCACATTCGGTTTTAAAAATTTCATCGGCCAGTTTAAAATTATCCATTGATAAATTTGATTTTTCACAAAAAATCTTTAAACGTTGAATTCTCTCTTCAATACATTTATCTAAATTATACTGCAGGCCCTTGATCAAGCTTCGGGAAAAATCATCATAAACAAAAAGCGGGCGGATGTGCTTATACCAGAATTTTAAGGAAATAAGCCCTGCTATATAATAAATATTATTTTTAAAAATGTGAGTTGCGTTTTTATAAACATAAAATTTTTTGGGAACGGATGCATCCTTAAAGCTGCCACCAAGTATAAGCCGGTTATTTTTTAATTCATTTTTCCTGATAATGGAACCGGCAGCTGTAATACAGCCATATCCTATCCTGACAGGCCCTACAAGACCACCCTGCCCTCCTAAAAAAATCGGGTTTGAATTAAGCATGACACCGTTATGGACATCCCCCATCATGGAAGGTGTAGCCTTGTCCTGATTTGGTGTATAATTAAAATGGACAAAAGAAGATCCGACTTCAGAATGATTTTTACGGTTTGTTCCACCTGCCATAAAACAATCACAAAAATTAATCAGGCTGCCCAGAGTCACAAATGGAAACAGGATGGTCTGTTTGAGACCCACCGTATGTGCTGCACTGGCTTCTTCTTCAAGTATAGTACCTTCTCTTACGTGTGCTCCGGAGCCAAACGAATTGTCACCGGCAAAGACAGCACCTTTAAAAAAGCCCCCTTTTAATTTTGTATTTTCTCCAACAAATGTGTTCTCAAGTGTAACCGGTGCTTCATATCCGATTTGGGAGTTCCTCATAATCAGGCAGTTTTTTCCGATGATCTTACAACCGCCATAAATAATAACATTTTCACCTGAGATTCTGTCCGGATCGACATCATCTGATATATAGACCGATTCGGGATTGGGAATTTTTATCCCTTTTTTTATGAGTGCCTTAATAATATTGTTTTTCATGAAATTATAAATAATTGTCTATGGGTTGAATTGTCAAGGTATTTTCTTAAAGGTACAAATTGACATTATGGTGGTTTGTTTATATAAATTCTTTCTAAACCAATGGATACAACACTAAAATATCTTGACTCTGATCAGGAAATCGTCGAGCTTTTAACCAAAGGACTGAAGTGTCATCCTCTTTTGGCCATGCTGCTTTCAGCAAGAGGTATTTCTACGGTAGAGGATGCCGTTTTCTTTTTAAACCCCAATTTTAAAAATCTTACTGATCCTTTCCTTTTAAAAGATATGGACAAAGCTGTGGCTCGGATTTTTACTGCGGTTGAAAATAAGGAAAAAATACTTGTTTTTGGAGATTTTGATGCAGATGGCGTCACCTCCACAGCACTTCTCAGCGATTTTCTTGAATATTCAGGTGCAAATGTTTCATGGTATATTCCCCATCGGATCAAAGAGGGTTACAGCCTTCAGCCGGATCATATTCAAATGGCCCTGGATCAGGATATTGATTTGATTATTACGGTTGACTGCGGTGTGAGCAGTCATGAAGCCGTCAAGGATGCCAATCTTGAAGATATCGATGTCATCATAACTGATCATCATGAACCTTCTGCCACCCTGCCCTCTGCCGTGGCAGTGGTTGATCCCAAAAGAGAAGACTGTCCATCCGGTTTAAATTTTCTCGCCGGTGTAGGCGTTGCTTTTTTTCTTATCATGGGGTTAAGAAAATTTTTCAGAGAGAAAAATTTCTGGGAAGAAATCACTGAACCCAATCTCATGGATTATCTGGATCTTTTTACCATTGGAACCATCGGAGATATGGTTCCGTTGATCAATGAAAATCGCGTGCTTTGTATTGCAGGGTTTAAAAGAATTCGACAGGGGGCAAGGCTTGGGATAAAAATGCTTGCCGAAATATCAAGAATTGATTCCCGAAAAATTGATTCAGATGACATTTCATTTAAAATTGTTCCAAAGATCAATGCTGCCGGCAGGATTTCCCATGCCAGAATCTGTGTTACACAACTTACCAGCCCGGATATCGTTAATGCTGAAAAAACAGCATTTCTTCTTGACCGGTTAAATACAAAACGACAAAAGATTGAGCGAGAAATTGTAGTTGATATTGAACGCCGCCTTCTCAAAAATCCCAAACCGTCAGGCAGCAAACTCCTGTTTCTATGGGATGATCAATGGAATCCGAGTGTTTTAGGAATTGTTGCATCAAAATTGTCAAGAAAATACTTTTGCCCTGTTATTTTACTGGGAGGCAAAGGTGAAAATGCCATTGGTTCCGGTCGAAGTATTAATAATATTAATATCTATCAGGCACTCATGGAAAACGAGGTGCTGCTTGAAAAGTTCGGTGGTCATGCCATGGCTGCAGGGCTTACTGTGAAAAAAAATAATCTGCCAAAGCTTTGTCAAAGCTTGAACCGGCACATGGAAGAAATTTATTCTGAAAAAGATTTTCAAAAAACCCTGACCATTGATGCAATTCTTGATTTAGAAGACATCAATTACAACCTGGCCAAAGAGCTTGATAGGTTAAGGCCTTTTGGTGTGGCAAACCCTGAGCCGGTGTTTGTATGTGAAGATATCCGGGTAATCTCTTCTTATATTATTGGAAACAACCACAGGAAAATGGTTCTTCAAAAAGCCGCCCCTGTTTCCCGCTATCAGGTTGAGGCTTTTCATTTTAATATCAATGATCCGGATAATCTGCCTGATTATTATGATAAAATTGCATTTAAGCTTAAAATTAATAAATTCAAAAAAAACACTGCTCAGATTATTATTGAGGATTTTTAATTTTTAACTTGAAAAACACCCTGTTTTTATTATATAAATACAGATTAATATATTTTATGATTTTGATTAAGTAAGGATAATTTTATGGCTAAAATTTTTTATACCGGGAACAGGGAAGCAAAACTTCTTTCAAAAATCGAATCGTCCAAAGAACGGGAAAGAATCAGAACCATCAGCACAATCCGGGACAACATAGATACTTTCAGCAATAAAATTTCCATGAAACTCATTGAAACCAGTTTAATTGAAACTGTTTCCAAATCCAGTGTTGAAGAACAGATAGCAAGATGTCTGGATACGCTTTGCAAAGCAGATGATTTTGATATTGATTATACAGTGGCCCCTTTCAGGACGATTGTTGCAAATCCTAATATTGCAAGCCTGTACCTGACAACATTTATTGTAGAAAAACTGATCAATCA
>JAHOYS010000053.1 GCA_019038815.1 Desulfobacterales bacterium
CATAGTTCAGCATTTTTTTAATCTCGGCAATGGTCTGCTGCCCTTCCTTATCCCAGTCATCTCCGTCTGTCCCGTGAAAAACATATATATTATAATCCCGGGCCAGATTTTCTCTTTCAACAATTTCATTTACCATCTTGAAAGCCGTAAATACCTTGGTACCGCCAGCCACTTTATAAGAATAATATTTATAAAAATCAGAAACCTCCTTGGCTTCCGTATCATGAAGGACAAACCGTGTTTCTACCTGTTTTTCATATTGATACAAGAGCCAGGAATATAACATGACATGCTGTGATACCACAGTCTGAGTCACTTTTCCGCCCATTGATCCTGAATAATCTCTTAAAAAAAATACAAGAGCCTGAGATTCAAAATCTTTTTCTCTGGACAAAATCCTGTAAACCATGTCCTGTGGAGAAATAATAAATTTTGCCGTATCGATATGACTTGTGTCCGGAATATTTCCAAGAGTAATATTGGTTTCAACGATTCTTTTTAAGGTTGATTTTTTATCAAGTACCTGCCCCACACCTCTGTTCTTGTCTGTTAAATCATATACATATCTTGCCAGGGTTCTTTTTTTACCTTTATCCTTTAAATTCGGCAGTTGAAAATCCTGGGACAGCACTTTGCCTAGCTCATAGGCATTAGATTCAAGTTCGTGATCCCCGCCCTCTCCTTCTCCCGGGCCTTCTCCAGAACCTTCCTCACCCTCTTCACCTTCTTCAGAACGAACCGGCTGTTCTCCAATGATATCACCTTCTTCACCCTCACCTGTTCCGCCGGTAGGCTCTCCTTCGGAAGGTTCTTGATCCAGCCGGATATCATCATGGACAAATTTTTCTTCAACCGTAGTCGGGACAATAATAATTTTATCTTTTCCACCTGATCCGGGTTTGACAATTCTTCCAATACGAATTTTTCGCTTAAATCCGTCTTCTTCTCTTCTTCTGTCTCTTTCAAGAAGTTCATCAAGGGTTATCATTATAATTTACCTCCCTTGGTTATTTGTCGTCCTCTTGACTACAGAAATACTCAATGGTTTTCTGGGCACATGTTCTGCAGTACCCAAGTTTTTCATTCATGGTATAAATCATTCTGTCATAGAGCTTTTGATTTTCTTCATTTGTCCTGTTGGCAAGGGCACCGATTAAAGAGCCTGCGCCGGCAATGTCTGATTTAAGCCTGACATCGGTAATCGCCTTGACAAGTTCAAGATTGTCCATGAAATCATAGTTTGAATCCACGGAAAGCTTCTGACCATAAATCTTTCTTATGGTATTTCTAAAAGAAGCTCTTTGCTCTTCAGTTTTCAAACCAAGCCGTTCTTCAACATTTTTGATATATCTTTCGTCTATTTTAAGGGCTTTGAGTTCACCGGTCTGGGGATCTTTATACTTCCACATCATATCAGGACCAAGATGCTCTGCATCAACGCCAATAATCATATTTACATAGTTCATCACATCTTTTTTGATCGCCAGGGGTTCATCCATATAGGCATTGAACATCTCAGTCATAATTCTTTCACGATACATTCCCCTTGCAATTTTCAAATCTTCCATAAATTTTGCCCGGTCAGAAGGTTCCTGGACATAATCCAGAACTGTTCTTTCAAGAGCATTGAAAATATCCAGGGCAAACATACACCGGCCTTCATTGGTTTCAGAACTTTCCAATAAAAGCTGCACAGCCCGTCCAAGGTTTCTCTGGCCCAGGCCTTTTTGCCCGAACCTTTTGGTAATATCCGTATCCCGATTTAAGGCATCAATCAGCTCGGCAAGGGTCTTAAGACTCTTTTCTCCGGCCACCTCTCCTGCTGCAAGCTTCATGATTTCAACAGGGGTTAATTTATCAGATCTGGGCAATCTTGTCAGAACAACACCTGCGGAAGCAGCATAATTCAAATTGGGGTCCTGATGCAGGACTTTTGAATCAAGGGACCTTTTCGTATCTGTACCAATGGCATACTCTGTTAAGGTTTTCTGAATCTTATAATCCGTATTATGTGCGACATAACAGATCCTGCACCTGTCAACAATCGGAGCTTCTTCTCTTTCGGAAAGAAAGGTGTCAAATTCTGAATTATTACTGGTGGCAACTATCAAGGTGTCAATTGGCCACTTGAATCCGTCCAGTTCGATCGTCCGGTTTTGAATGACCCCAAGATAAACCTGAACCAGATCTTTCTTGTTTTTAAAAATTTCATCGCTGAAATGAATACCGCCGCCCGCTACCCTTGCAAGTGCCCCTCTTCTTAAATCAAATCGATAGGGATTGTTTGAATCGGAAATATGAAGGAGCCTTTGAATAGATTCTTCACCCATGAGGTCCACAGCAGATGATGTGATCTTATCCTTGGCAGGATATTTGCCTGTAATCGTACCAAGACTTTCAATTAATGGAACCGGCACAATTTCAATAAATGACAGCATCTTGGTAATATCATTATTTGTATGTTCCCGGATCTGATTGAGTATATAAGCACTACAGGCACCCAAAGGACGATATTTATCATAGAGATCCTCCATCTGTTTAGCAGTAAATTTAAACTTTTTAGAAAGATACTCTTTTGACTTGTCACTGGTTTCACAAAGGCTCATAGCCAGAATCATGGGATCTTCGTAGGTCTGAGATTCAATAAAATCAATCTTCCCATAGCCTCCAAGCTGATCCAGATTAATATACTTGAATGTATATTTTCTGTTTTGAGGAATACTGAGGAATTCCCTGTATCGCGCACAAAGATATTCTACTAAAAAAGTTTTACCATTACCGGGCTCACCCACCAGAACAAAGGCCATTTCCCTTGAAGATCCGCCTTCTGAAGCATCTTTTACAAATGAAACAAAACTGTTTATTTCATCATACATGCCTACCAGATGTTTTTTCCCCTGACTGAATATATCAAACTGATATGTTGTTTTTCCTTTGACTGTAATCTTCTGAATGCCCGCATCAAGGATCATCCGGGAAACTCCCTGAAAAGCATCTTCAAACAATCGTTTTCCTTTTTTAACTGCATCAATATGAGTTACTAAAGATTTGGGATTAGTTTTACCGACCATTTTACCCTCCCTGGGCAGCAAGAAGGCTATGCTGCCATTCAAAATTGGTTGGAATTTCTTTTCATTTTCTGCCAATGGCAGATTAATTATTACAGGTTAGATATTGCATTAACGTTGAACCACATGAGTAGAGCGAATTTCGAAGTGTGTTTTTACTTACTTCTATATATCAATATAAGAAAACAGTGTCAAATCATATGCGACAATTTGCTGTTTCTTTTATAGGATACGTTGATTAAGAAACAAGCAATAGATGTTCTCCAAGAACAAGATCTTCCGGAGTCGTGATTTTAATATTCAGTTTAGAACCTTTTATAATAGCCACCTTGTGACCTAAATGTTCTACCAGTGAAGCGTCATCGGTTCCTTGAAAAGAAGTTTTCACGGCATACTCGAATGCACGTAATAGCAGGCCCAGCTTGAAAGTTTGGGGAGTCTGGGCTTTATAGAGATTCTCCCTGTTTAAAGTTTTTTGAATAACCAGGTCAGGTAAAACTTCTTTCACCGTATCAGTTATTTTAACTGCAGGAATACAGGCACCATATTCAATGGCAGTGAGGATACAATCTTTAATAATATTTTGATTTACAAAAGGTCGCACACCATCATGAATCATTACGATGGCTTCTTTGTCACGGTTCATTTTATCCCGAATGAGTTTCAGACCACTTAAGACAGAATGTTGCCTTTCTTCCCCTCCTTCAACCAGATGAATCTTTTTTTTAAATCCATATGGATCAATAATGTGGGTTTTGCAATACCCGCCGTCATCTTTTGGAATAACAAGAATAATTTCATGAATATGTTCACACTGATCAAACACCATGACGGTTCGAGCAAGAACTGGCATTCCTGCCAAATGAAGATATTGCTTTTTAGTATTGTGTCCCATTCGCAGGCCTTTGCCTGCTGCAACAATTATGACAAAATGTCTTAATTCATCCATTTCAACTTAAATAAGACAACTCTTTGGGCAAAGGAATTCCTTTTCCCATATGGTCTTCTCCGTAATTCACATCGGCAAGAATTTTCAGATCTGTTAATGCCCGCAGGTCACCTTGAAACTGAACTATTTCCACCTCTTCTTTTTTTATTTTCCCGCCGGCCCATTGAATATCCAGAACACTTGCAGCATCAAAAACATCATTGTTTACAAGCATCTTAACCTCACCGCCATAATGCTGAACAATTTTAGCGACTAAAAGACTTGGACGACTGTGAAATCCACGATCCTTTGGAATTCCAACTGCGATAATCGATGTTTCCATATTTTCATTCAATATTTCAGAAGCCAGCATTTTGCCTGAGGATAAAAATTTCCTGGCATAAAACAGGCAGTAATTAACCGCACGATCCAGCAAAACATCTGGATCGACAAAATCAGTTAAAGATACACTGACATTTTTATATACATCCTTAAATCCGAGGTCATACATATGGCGTTCATAAAAATGTAATAATCTGCCGGCAACTTGAAAGAGATGAAATACAATGGAAAAATGACTGCGGAGTTGATTAAGCATAATATTTTCTGAAGACGCTCTTGTGTTTACTACATATGAATCAAACGAAGACTGGATATTATGGATCAACATTTCATATCTTCGAATACTCACCTCATTGATTTGTTCAGGTACAAGCTCATTTATTTTTTTTAAATCATAGCGCTCATAAAACGTTAACTGATCGAACTCTTTTACGACTTCTAAAAATTCACTGGCAATACGTGTCAGGTTCTCTCTTTGCTGATCTTTGGCATTAAAATCATCAATATTATGATCCAGCTGTTGTGTGGATGAAATCCCGGGAAAATAACTTGGATTATACCCGGTCTTCGGCACATTGATCTTAAGACGAAGGGCTTCCTCTATAATTACAGGCGCTGCAAGTTTTATGGATTCCTGTAAAATTTTAAGTGTGTCAAATGCTTCAAGCTTAAATGTATCATAACGGTTCTCTTCAAAAAAATAAAATTTAAACCGATTGAGAATATGTCTCTGGGAATAGCAAGCCAGGGCAAGATGTCGAACGGTCGCAGACAATTCACGATAAAATATCCATTCTTTATTTTTTTTGGCACCATGAAAATCCAAAAAATCTTCAAGGATATGAGAGGTGGTAATAAGCTTTGAAAATAATTTTTTTGTAAAAATATAATCATCATCATCAAGCTTAATAACAAACAAAATACATTTTAAATATTCATAAGAAAAAATATTGGCTTTTTCTTTAAAGGAGATATCGCAAGTAAAATTCATAATCAATACCCAACATTAAAATAAAGATTCGGCCTGACCAGTTAATAAGCCGAATTTTGTTACCTGTTCTTGTTGCCTTAAACAGGTCAACGATCATTCATCTGGGATGTACGTTGCCGTACACCTCATGCGACCTACCCGAAAACTTGGGCGGACAACCCTCAAGCATTTTCCTATTTGGTCTTGCACCGAACGGGGTTTACCAAGCTTTTCCAGTCACCTGGAAAACTGGTGCGCTCTTACCGCACCGTTTCACCCTTACCC
>JAHOYS010000127.1 GCA_019038815.1 Desulfobacterales bacterium
TGGGGCTTCCTGCATGTGGCCTTTATCACAAAACAACTATTTTTGACCTGATTCTACCAAGACTTATGGCAGGTGAAAAACCCGGACAAAGGGATCTGGCCAAACTTTGCCATGGAGGACTGTGCCAGAACTGCAAACCATGCAGATTTCCTTCATGTCCTTTTGGAAAATCTTAAGTTAGGCATGCGATACTGTTAAATGAAACTGATCCATATCATGGGGCAACCCGTTGTGAATATATCAATGTTAGCGCAGGAAGCATTAAATATTAATCCGGTAATTAAATAGCCGCCTCTTAATTAGCAAAAGCAAACAGCCTGTAACGGATTATGTCAAATATCCAAATTTTGCATTATTATCCCTTTACTTAACCAATATTTTTACATATAAATTAATCTCGTGTGTGTTTTAAAAGCGTATTCCATGAGGCTTTTAAAAAATAAATTAATATTTAAAGGAGGTAACATGAAAAGAATTGCTTGTTTAGTGGTTGTAGCCTTTGCCTTTGCTATGGTCTTTTCACCATCGGCATTCAGTGCAAGGAAAACGATTATCAAGATTGGTATCAATGCTCCTATGACAGGAGACATCCCCAAGGTTGGTGAAGGTTCCAAATATGCCGCACTGTTATGGCTTGAGGACATTGAAAAAGCCGGCGGACTTGAGGTTGGCGGCAAAAAATATGAAGTTGAACTGGTTATCGAAGATAATGAGTCAAAAGCAGAATCAGCAGTAAAAGCGAATACCAAAATGATCACTCAGGACGATGTCCTTGCCATTGTAGGACCTCAGTCCTCCAAACAGGCAGTTCCTGCCGGTGAAGTTGCCAACAAATACAAAACCGTTATGATCAGCCCCTGGTCTACCAATCCTGCGACCACTCTTGATAGACCATATGTATTTCGCGGTTGCTTTCTTGACCCGTTCCAGGGTCCTGTTGTAGCCAATTTTATTACTGATGAATTCGGATTTACAAAAGCGGCTGTTCTTTATGATGTTGCCTCTGATTATCCCAAAGGCCTTGCTGAAGTGTTTAAAGCAGCATGGGAGAAAAAACATGGTGCAGGCTCTGTTGTTGCTTATCAAAGCTTTACAACAAAAGACACGGATTTTTCTTCTCAGTTAACTCAGATTGTTAGATCAGGGGCCGAAGTTCTTTTCACCCCCCAGTATTACAATGAAGTTCCCCTTATCGTTCGACAGGCAAAAGAACTTGGCTGGAAAGGTCCCATAGTTGGATCTGACTCCTGGGGATCTGCCGAAACTGTTGAGTTATGCGGTGAGGCCTGTTATGGGCTTTATTTTTCATCTCACTATGCAGCAGCCGGCGCCAAAGGCGCAACAAAAGCATTTATCGACAGATATACTGACAATTACGGATATATTCCCGATGATGTAGCCGCCCTTACATGGGATGCACTTCAGCTTGCCCAGCAGGCCATTCAGGATGCGGGTAAAATTACTGGAAAAATTGAAAAAGACAGGGAAGCCGTTAAAGATGCCCTTACAAAAATCAAAAACTTTGCCGGTATTACAGGGAACATGACTTTCACCCCGGAAGGTGATCCCATCAAATGCGCTGTTATTGTAAAGATTAACGATAGCGGTGAATATGAATTTTATAAATCCAGTTGTCCTTAGCGGGTCAAGTGGTATCGTTTAATTAATATTATGACTGCCATGCATTTTGTGCATGGCAGTCATAATTCTATAGAACAGGAGTTGGTGAATGGAATCTTTGATAGAATTAGGTCAATTTATTCTTCAAAACCTGATTAATGCACTCCAGAGAGGCAGTTTCTATGCCGTGATATCCATTGGGTATTCAATGGTATACGGTGTTTTAATGCTTTTTAATTTTGCCCATGGCGATATTTTTATGGTGGCCACATATATCGGCTTTGGGATTGCAACACTCTTTCTTGCTTTGTTTGCAGGCTTTCTACCCGGTCCCCTTATTTTTCTGGCCACGGTTGTTATTACCATGTTTCTGGCTTCCTGGGTCGGCGTTTTTGTTGAAGTAGCAGGATACAGACCTTTAAGATCCGCACCCCGTGCATCAGCAGCCATTACCGGTTTGATGATCGGTATTATTTTTGAGACCGGTATTTTAATCCTGCTGGGTGCTAAAAGATTGAGTTTTCCTCCCTTGATGGAATCTATTTCCTACAATGTCGGTGGTATCTATTTTACCAATGTAAAAGTGATGATCATTGTCATATCACTTCTATTAATGCTTGCCCTTCATACATTTATCCAGAAAACAAAATGGGGAATGGCCATGAGGGCAATGTCATATGATTTTCTTGCCGTCCCATTGATGGGGGTATCCATAAATATTATAGCACCCTTAACTTTTGCAGTGGGTGCAGGGCTTGCAGCGGTTGCCGGAATTCTCTATGGACAGGCCTACCCGATTCTGGACCCTTATATGGGTGTCATCATTGGATGGAAGGCATTTGTAGCAGCGATTCTTGGTGGTCGAGGCTCTATTAAGGGCGCAGCTCTTGCAGGATATCTCATAGGATTTATCGAGATATTTGTTGCTACTATTTTTCCATCAACCCTAAGAGATCTTATTGCCTATTCCATTATTCTTCTTATTCTGACTTTCAGACCCAGAGGATTTTTCGGAATGGAACACAGTACAAAATTAAGGCTTTAATTCTTTAACTTCATATAGAGACAGGAAAGCACCATGGAAATAGCAAGAAAATTTAAAAACACCTTTTCAAATGTGCCGATGCTGGGCTGGCTGTTAGGTGTCCTTGCAGCAGTGCTCATCGAGTATTACTGGGGGTATGATTATATTTCATACTATCTTGGGTTACCCAAAATACCGGTTTTATTCGGCACTCTGATTATGCTTAAGGATCCAATGATGATACCCGGTGTGATCGGGTATGATCTTATCGTTTATGTTATTCCGATTCTTTTGATCGCAAAGGCATCCAATTTTTTTACCAATCCTGTTGCTGCCATACTTGAAAAAACACCTCTGTGGCTGTCAGCCATTATTCATTTGATTTTTTTCTATGGAGTACTTCATCTATGGGCCGGAATCAATGATTACAGGGTACTTGTTGTTAAGCTGACTATGATTTCCATCATCTTAACCATCAGTATCAACGTGATTAATGGATACCAGGGAGAATTTTCCTGTTCTCATCCCGGATTCATGGCTATAGGAGCCTATATTTCCTCAATCATAACTCTTTATTTTTTTGTTAATGACAAAACTTTTGGTGCGGCTGTCTTATCCCCGGATTTAGGTCCCTGGTTATTTCCCTTTGCTCTTATAGCAGGCGGCATTGGGGCATCACTTGGGTCTCTGCTTGTGGCGGTTCCTTCTTTCAGGACCCGGGGAGATTATCTGGCCATTATTTCTCTTGCATTTATGTTTATTATAAAAAGTGCCATTGAAAATCTCAATGTCATCGGAGGGGCCAGAGGAATGGGCGGGCAGCCTGATTATGCACCTCTGCCCATCATCTTTATATGGACCATGCTGTGCATCTGGGTAGTCCACAATTTTGTCACCTCTATCATGGGAAAAGCATTAAATGCTGTTCGAGATGATGAGGCTGCCTCGGAATCCATGACGGTTAAAACCCGGAAAACAAAAATGACCGCCTTTATGTTCGGTGCATTCTGGGCCGGTATTGCAGGGGGATTATTTGCCCATGTTCTGGCTTATATCAATCCTGGAATGTTCAGTATAAACAGACTTGCCGAAATACTTGCCATGGTCTATTTTGGCGGACTTAACTCTATTATTGGTTCCATTGTCGGGGCTGTCAGTATCAATGTTCTGGGTGAAGCTTTAAGGCCTCTTGAACTCTTTAAATGGATTATCATTCCTTTAATTTTAATTTTGGTGATGATTTTTCGTCCATACGGCCTGATTTCCTTTAAAGAAATCAATGCTAAAAAGCTCTTAAGAGCCAAACATAAAAGAGAACAAGGAGCCTAACGATGTCAGCATTGCTCAATGTAAATAAAATGACACATTATTTTGGCGGGTTGCGAGCTGTATATAATTATAACTTAAATATTAAACCTCACCAGATTACAGGCCTTATCGGGCCAAACGGAGCAGGGAAAACAACTATATTTAATTTGATTACAGGCGTGTATACGCCTACGGAAGGCTCTATTACCCTTGAGAATAAAAGTATCAAAGGGCTTGAAACCAATGAAATCGCTGCCAGAGGACTGGGCCGAACATTTCAGAACCTTGCGTTGTGGCGGCATATGAATGTTCTGGATCATATTAAAATGGCCCATTATTCACAATTGTCATATGGGCTGATCGGATCATTTTTTAATACCTCAAAATGCAGGGAGCAGGAAAGCCGCGTTGAAGAAAATTCTTATCGCCTGCTTGAACTGTTTGATATCAAACAGCATGCAGATCAAATAGTTACCAATTTGCCTTATGGGGCACAAAGGCGGGTAGAAATGGCAAGAGCCATGGCAACCAACCCGAAAATTCTTTTCCTTGATGAACCCACTGCAGGCATGACACCTGACGAACTGGGTCAAATGATTAAAATTATCCGGAAGGTCCATCAGGATTTTAAAGTAGCCATTTTCCTGATTGAGCACAGAATGAAATTTGTAATGGAATTGTGCCAGCATATTCAAACCCTGGTATTTGGTGAACTCATTGCTGAAGGACCGCCTGAAGAGATCCAGAATAATCCTGAAGTTATTGAGGCTTACCTTGGCAAGGAGGATCTAACCTGATGCAGCTTAAAATTAAAAACTTAAGAGTTTCCTATGGAAATATTAAAGCGCTTCATGGCATTGATTTTACCGTTGAAGCAGGTGAAATTTTAACCATTATAGGTGCCAATGGTGCTGGTAAAAGCACTACTTTAAGGGCAATTTCCAGAATGATTCCCGCAGAGGAAGGATCTATCCTTGAATTTGAAGGAAAAAATCTTCTTAAATACAGTACAGATAAAGTTGTCTCAAAGCTAGGCATATCTCATGTACCTGAAGGAAGGAGGATTTTTGGAAATTTAACGGTAACTGAGAATCTCGTCCTTGCCTGCTTTGCAAGAAAAGACACCGATCAGATCAACAAGAACAGAAAATGGGTATTTGATCTATTCCCACGATTAGAGGAAAGAAAAGACCAGCTTGCAGGGACTTTGTCCGGTGGAGAACAGCAGATGCTGGCCGTTGGAAGGGGTTATATGAGTGGTCGTAAAATAATGCTTTTAGACGAACCTTCCATGGGGCTGGCCCCGCTTCTCATGCTGGAAATGTTTGATGCATTAAAAGAAATAAACAAATTGGGCACGACCATTTTACTGGTTGAACAAAATGCCCGACTTGCTTTGAAATTTGCCCAGAGAGGTTATGTAATAGAGAACGGTTCTCTTGTCCTTAAAGGACCTGCAGATGAATTACTCAATAACCCGGATGTTAAAAAAGCTTATCTTGGCGCTTAAATAAAACCA
>JAHOYS010000004.1 GCA_019038815.1 Desulfobacterales bacterium
TCGGGGAATAACAGCAGGGCTTTTTGTAATTGAGAATTAATATCTCCCCATGATTTAAAATAAAGATCGGCCTGATTTTTTTTCCCCTTGCGAATTCTTGTGGTAATCGAGGTGATAACACCTGCCCCTCTTTTCACCAGTTCCTTTCCTACCAGAGAATTGACAAACGTACTCTTGCCTGACTTTATAACCCCGGCAACCGCTATTTTCAGGCGCCCGGAACGGATATGGTGTGGAATCTTTTGACAGGTTGTCTGATAATCCTTAAATGAGCTGTCACTCATTTGCGGGACTTTCTCAACCTTTTGAAGAATTGTTAAGGTATCATTAATTATTTTTTCAATGGAATTTATTGGAGAAACCACTATATCGTCATCAACGCTTTTTCATATTTCAATTCAATATCGGTCGAAAAAAGAATTTCTTCAGAGATTGGACAGGTCAGCCAGGCTGAATCATTTAATTCATGATCCAGCTGGAATGATCCCCATCCCGCACACCCGAGCATAATCATAAAGGATTGGGGGCCTTTTTGAAGCGCAATAGCCTCAAGGATATCTCTTGAATTACTCAAGGCCAGCCAGTCTGTAATCCTCAGGGAGTCCTTCCAGACAAAGGGCGGGCCGTGAAGAACAAACACCCCGCTGGGCTGGACCGGACCGCCAAGGTAAATCTCAAGCAAATCAACACTCTTGTCACATTTGATATTCAAATCATCAAACAATTCCCTTCCTGTTAAAAGCGGGTGCACTTTATTCACAATAAAACCAAGGGCGCCTGATTCATTATGTTCACACATGCAGGTCACGGTCTGGGCAAAATTGGGATCGGGAAGTCCGGGTATGGCAAGTAGAAATTGTCCTTTCATATTTTGAGTGACATGATCAGTCATAAACCCGCTCCATAATTAATCCTGATATTACAATTATAGCTTACCTATATTTATCGAAAGAGTAGTTTGAAATATTTTTGTCTGATTTGCAATACTTTTTGTTATTTTTTTCTTCCATAAACGTCATCAAACCTGACAATATCATCCTCACCCAGGTATGAACCGGACTGGACTTCTATCAGCTCCAGAGGAATCTGCCCGGGATTTTCCAGCCGGTGCATAACTCCCAGCGGGATATATGTGGATTCATCCTCTTTGAGCAGCATCTCCTTGTCTCCCTTTGTGATGATGGCTGAACCCGAAACCACTGTCCAGTGTTCTGCGCGGTGAAAATGCTTTTGCAGTGAAAGCTTTGCCCCGGGTTTTACCGTAATTCTTTTCACCTGGAATCTGGGTTCGACATCTATGGTTTCATAACTGCCCCAGGGCCTGTAAACCTTGCGATGGGTTACAGGTTCATCCCTGTTTTGATCCTTTAACTGGCTGACAATTTTTTTAACATCCTGAACCCTGTCCCTTGGAGAAACCAGGACAGCATCCTTTGTTTCCACGATAACAAATTTCTCAACACCCACAGCCGCAACCAGCCTGCTTTCAGAATTAATATAGGATTCTTTGACATCATGTGCCAGAACATCTCCCTTTATGACATTCAGGTTTTCATCCTTTTGACCCGTCTGCCACAGGGCATCAAATGATCCCAGGTCATTCCACCCGCCATCAAAGGGAATCATGATTCCTTTTGATGTTTTTTCCATTACCGCATAATCAATTGAATCAGAAGGAATGTTTTCAAATCCTTTGCTATCCAGCCTGAAAAAATCAAGATCCTGTACGCCTGCGGCTATCACTTCTTTACAAGATACTGCAATATCAGGAGCATGGATTTCAATCTCTTTGATAATCGCAGAAGCCCGGAACATGAAGATTCCTGAATTCCAGCAATATGACCCGGACTTAAATAATTTTTCTGCTGTAAGAAGATCCGGTTTTTCAACAAATTTCTCTATTTTAGAAGCCCCTGAATCCTTTTCCAGCAATTCACCCTTTTTTATATACCCGTATCCGGTTTCAGGAGACCCTGGAATAATCCCGAATGTTACCAGACTGTCTTTTTGAGCATATTTAAGACCCGCCTTTATAGCGGCATGAAAATCAACAACCTTTTCAATCACATGATCCGCAGGCAGCACCAGGAGTATGGGATCTTTTTTGTTTTCCATTGCCTTTAATGCGGCAAGGGCGATGGCAGGTGCTGTATTTCTTCCCGCAGGTTCCAGGATAATGGCATGGGGGTCAACCTTGATCTTTCTTAATTGTTCAGCCGTCATAAACCTGTGTTCTTCATTGCATACGACAACAGGTGATGCCAGGCTTTCCAGCCCTTCCAGTCTTAATATTGTATTTTGCAGCAGGGTATGTTTATTATAAATATCAATCAGCTGTTTGGGATAAAGCTGTCTTGATAAAGGCCAGAGCCTTGTGCCTGATCCGCCTGCAAGAATTACCGGAATAATCATAATTTCTCCTGTATTGAAGGCTTTTTAGCCGTGAATACATTAATTATCAAGTCATGATTGACAGGATAAGAATCAATCTTTTTGAGATGAAACCCTGCATCTGTCAGCCAGGTTTTTATTTTTTCTTTTTCAAATCCAAGCCATGATCCGCCGATGATCTCTTTTATTTTTTCTTTATCATGTTTTTCAAAATCAGACAGGATAAAAAGGCCTCCGGGTTTGATCACCCTGTAAACTTCAGAGATTGGCAGTTCAGGCTGTGAAACATGATGTAACACCATATTCATTACAGCCGTATCAATTTCCTGATTTTTCATGGGAAGATGTTCAAGTTCACCCAGTCTTATCTCTGCATTGCCTGTTCCTGAAAGTCTTAACCGTGCCTGCTCCAGCATCTCAGGCGAATAGTCAATGCCGATAAGTTTATGGGATGTTTGTTCAGATAAGATTTCAATCAATTCTCCGGTTCCGCAGCCCAGATCTGAAATATTTCCATGAAAACATACTTTTTCTTTAATCATGGAATTCAGATCAAAATCGCCCAGCACTTCTTTTTTCAATCGATCCCACTGGGGGGCAACGGTTTTAAAAAATCGTCTTGTTCTGTTTTGACGAATTTTGATCATTTCCCGGGATGCTGCAAGATCCTGCCCGGCAGTTTCCTCTTTTTCAAGACTTTGATCAACCAGAGAGAGAACCGTCTTTACGGCATCA
This sequence comes from Desulfobacterales bacterium, assembly GCA_019038815.1. Lineage (GTDB taxonomy): Bacteria > Desulfobacterota > Desulfobacteria > Desulfobacterales > Desulfobacteraceae > Desulfobacula. The sequence continues at coordinate 3,127 of JAHOYS010000004.1, forward strand.
TTTTTGGCAGCAGAATAATAAATGAAGCTTCCGTCTCTTCGGGAGGTTAAAAGTCCGGATTCCATAAGAATTTTCAAATGTCTTGAAACACCTGACTGTATCATATCCACAACCAGGACAATTTCATTGACATTAAGTTCATAGTGCTGCAACACATACAGCAGCCGAAGACGCGTCTTATCAGAAAGTGCCTTGAAACATTTAATCAGTTCCATCTCACAGTTTATTTTACTGTCAGAATTTTCATTACCAACACACCTCGTTCAAATTTTCCTTAATTCTTTATCAAAGGGAACAATATCTTTACCGATCAATACCCGAATATCTGTTTTCAGCCTTGTTGATTCAATAAATTTTCCTGCGATTTCAAAACCGGGAATCTTCCGGCTCAATTCCAGTGCATCTTCATAATATCCACGGGCATAATAAATTCTTGTGTTCTGATAATTAAAATGCCCTGCATTTGAAGGGGTAACAACACTGAGTCCTTTTTGTTTAAAATAATTACCGACTCTTTTGGCCATACGGCGAATTCCGTTACCATTCAATACTTCAATCTTTAAACTTTTATTTAAATCTGCATATTGTACAGGTTCTGAATGAAAAACTTTTAAAGGATAAGTTTCAACAATAGTTAATGCCGGTCTCCCGCCTTTGTCCAGAATAGCGGCAGCCAGTGCTTCAGCTTCCGACCTGGTTTGGTATTTTCCGAACCGCACCCTGTAATAAGGTTTGTCCTTTTCAATTTTTGTCATATAAGGATTGTCATACCCTCTTTTCCGGGCTTTTTCCAAAGCAAGGGTTGCTTTATTAATATCATAATAAACACCCAGCTGTACGGCATAATAATTGTCTTCAACCGTTTTCTTTCCTGTTACCGTGTCAATAATTTTGGTCAACATTTCCCGGGTAATCTGATCTTTCCCGACTGTGGGATTTAACGCCTGTTTTTCTATCTTGCGTGAATCAGCAGCCAGAGAAATGTTTTTCCCTGATTTTGCCTGGACCAGAGCAAGATTGTTCTGATAAACTTTATTATGCGCATTAATTGCAATTGCCTTTTCAAAAGCGTTTGCTGCCGCCTCTAAATCACCTTTAAGCAGATTTGAATACCCGATGTTGTTATACACATAATCCAGGTTGGGATTTATCTTCAAAGCCGCACTATAGGCATCTATTGCAGAATCGTGTTGCTTTAAGTTGTCATAGGAAACCCCAAGGGCATTATATGCATTGTAAAAGTTTGGATCCATTTTCAATGCCTTGATCAATTCTTCCACTGCAATTTCATGGCGGTTCTGTTTCTGGAAATGCCTTGCAAGCTTGTATTTATTTTCTGCATCGCCTTTGACCGGCTTTACATCTGCCATGAATTCTTTTAACTCTTTTTCATTTAATTGTCCTGCCGTTTTCATGGTGTCGGAATCTGATAGAAAAGAAAACCAGCCTTTCATGGTAGAACAGCCTGAGAAAATAAAAAGACAGAAAAAAACAAACAAACATCCCATTAATAATTTTGATATTTGATTTTTAATAATCATCTTTTTCTCCTTTATAATTAATTGATCTTTATTATTTTTGCTTTAACCTGCATTTTTTAAGATTCTCGTTTGCCAGCACATAAAACTGGGGGCTTAGCTCAATTGCTTTTGTAAAACATTGTGCTGCCTTATCAATCTTCCCGCTGTCCAGGTAACCCACACCGATATTATTATAGGCAACCGCTTCAGACCCGCCCTTTTTAAAAGCTTCAAATGCTTTGTCATACAGCTCCAGTTTCAAAAGCACCCGTCCAAGATTATTATATACCCTGTTGTTGATAAATTTTGATTTCAAGGCCTGGTAAAATGAATCAACAGCCTCTTTATACCTGCCGGACATATAAAATGAAACACCCAGATTATTATGTATAAACCCTGCATCCGGTTTGATTGTAAGAGCGGTTTTATATTCTTTGACAGCCTGGTCATATTCTCCATTGCGATCATGCAGTTTGCCTAAATAACCATAGGACCGCCACAAAAGAGGATCAAGAGCAATGGCTTTCTCAAAATTTACTTTCGCAATATAATACAATTTGTTTTTTAAATTAGCCCTTGCAAGCCCTTCACGGGCAGGCGCAAACCCGGGTTTTTTCTGCAAGATCAATTGAAATATTTTCTGGGCTTCATCATTTCTGCCGCCCCTGAGCAGGGCAACACCTTTTTTATATTCAACCCGTAAATTTTCCTTATTTTTTTTTAAAGAATTTTCATACTGCATAAACGCCATGAAATACTTGCCGTTTGAAAGCATGGCATCCCCGAGTTTTTCATATTCATCTGCATTGATCTCAGGAAGA
>JAHOYS010000234.1 GCA_019038815.1 Desulfobacterales bacterium
AATAGGGACCCGCCTCTTGATCCCCGAAATAATATTTCGTGCAATATCTGCAATATCACTTAAAACAGCACTGGCCGTCGGCATCATACCGGCCCCATGGCCGTACAGCATGGTTTGTCCCGTGGCATCGGCATCAATGGCAATGGCATTCATGGACTTATCAACATGTGACAAGGGGTTTGAATCGGGTATCATTGTGGGATGGACTCTTGCTTCCACATGATCTTCATGGATTTTTCCAATGGCCAGAAGCTTTATAGTGTAGCCGAATTCCCTTGCAAACTCAATATCCACCGGTGTGATTTTACGGATGCCTTCCACATGAATATCTTTCAAATTAATCTCCATACCGTGGGCAAGAGAATTTAAAATGGCAAGTTTATGGGCCGTATCAAATCCATCTATATCCAGAGAGGGCTCGGCTTCAGCATATCCCAGTTCCTGAGCCTGCATTAAAGCATCGTCAAAATCAGACCCGTCCTTGGAAATTTTTGTAAGGATATAATTGCAGGTTCCGTTTAAGATCGCTGACATGGATTTGATATCATTGCCCACAAGGGACTCTCTCAAAGATTTAATAACCGGCATGCAGCCGCCGACACTCGCTTCAAAGGCCAGATCCACCTGATTTTTCCTGGCTGTTCTGACAAGATCATTCCCAAAGCCTGCCAGAAGGGCCTTGTTGGCTGTGACCACATGTTTTTTATTTTCAAGAGCTTTTAAAATAAATTCCCTTGCAATGCTTTCTCCCCCAATGGTTTCCACAATAATATCAATGGCAGGATCATCAATAACCAGGTTTGCATCAGAAACCAGGATAGTTGTTCCAAGATCAACATCCCTGGCTGTGGTCGTATCAATATCAGCAATGGTCTTAAGGTTTAAAACAGCACCGATTCTGGACTCCAGTAATTGTTTTTTCAGTTTCAACAATTTTGCCACACCAGCGCCCACAACACCATACCCTAAAATTCCGATATTGATTATTTTCATTCCCTCTGGAGTCTCCGATAATAATTTGTGTTTAAAATTAAATGTAGATACAATATTCAAATGACGATGTCAAAAAACTTTTGACTTTTCAGTGTATTATGTTTATCATTGCAGCGTTCTACAAATCTTAATCAATATAATTAAAAAGGTAATCTTATATGAGTAGCCCCTTAACTTATGCAGATTCGGGTGTTGATATAGACAAAGCAAACAAACTGGTTGATCGAATTAAAGATATCGCAAAATCTACTCCACGATCAGGTGTGATGGGTGAAATCGGCGGTTTTGGAGGTCTTTTTTCCCCGAATCTTTCCAATGTGTCCGATCCGGTTCTGGTCAGTTCAACCGACGGGGTTGGAACCAAGCTTAAAATTGCTTTTATGATGGACAAACATGACACCGTCGGCATTGATCTTGTGGCCATGTGTGTTAACGATATTGTTGTTCAGGGCGCAAAGCCTTTATTTTTCCTTGATTATCTGGCCATGGGGGTTCTTAACAATGATGTGGCTGAAAAAATTATTTTAGGAATTGCAAAAGGGTGCAATGATGCCGGATGTGCTTTGATCGGTGGAGAAACCGCAGAAATGCCTGGGATGTATCACGATGGAGAATACGACCTTTCCGGATTTTCTGTGGGTCTGGTGGACAATGATAAGATCATAGACGGATCATATATCAAAAACGGTCACAAACTCATTGGCCTTGCATCAAGCGGTGTACACAGTAATGGTTTTTCCCTGGTCAGAAAAATCTTTTTTGACAAATGTAATTATGATGTAAATACCAGACTCAATGAGCTTGACACCACCCTTGGAGAAGAACTTCTCAAACCAACAACTATTTATGTTTCAACCATATTAAGTCTTTTAAGAGATCTTCCTGTGCACGGCCTGGTACATATCACCGGAGGCGGCATAGATGAAAACATCATCCGGGTAATCCCTGAAGCCTGTAAAGCTGTTATTCACAAAGATGCCTGGGAAATTCCACCGATCTTCAAGATGCTTCAAAAAGAGGGTTCCGTCCCGGACTTCGAAATGCAGAGAACCTTTAACAATGGTATTGGCATGGTGATTGTTGTGCCGGAAAAATCTGCCCAGGAGGTCATGGACAGGCTCGTGGCAATGAATGGAAAAGCATATTTCATCGGTGAAATAGAATCCAGGGAGAATAATGAAGCACAGACTCAATGGGTCTAGCCCTGTCGGGTCTTATCATTAGTGTATCATGATAGTTCTAGGGATTGAATCCTCCTGTGATGAAACCGCAGCCTCAATTGTTCAGGATGGCACAGACATCCTGTCTTCCGTAGTCGCCTCCCAGATTGATGTTCATAATAAATATGGCGGTGTCGTACCGGAACTGGCATCTCGAATGCACATCGAAGCTATTGTGCCGGTGGTGGATGAAGCCATAAAAAAAGCAAACATCAAAATCGAAGATATCAATGCTGTTGCTGCAACACGGGGCCCCGGGCTCATCGGTGCCCTTCTGGTGGGATTTTGTTTTGCCAAATCATTTGCCTTTGCAAGGCATCTTCCCCTTGCCGGCGTCAATCACCTGGAAGCACATATCTATTCGTTATTTCTGATGGACAAAAAACCTGCATTCCCCTTTATTGCCCTTGTGGTATCGGGCGGACATACTAATATCTATCATGTTACCTCGTATGACAATTTTGAGCTTTTAGGACAAACCAGGGATGATGCTGCCGGAGAAGCCTTTGACAAAGTAGCAAAAATGCTGGGACTGGGCTATCCCGGCGGTCCGATAATTGAAATCCTTGCAAAAACCAAAGATCCCGGCGCTATTTCATTTCCCAGGACAATGCTTGAAAAAGGCAGTTTGGATTTCAGTTTCAGCGGCATTAAATCATCAGTGGCAAGATATATCCATGACAACAACATCGCCACAGAAGATCAAAAAGCCCAGGTTGCCGCCTCATTTCAGGAAGCCGTCATTGATGTGCTTTCACAAAAACTTATTAATGCGGCTCAATATAAAAAATGCAGACACATCGGTATTACAGGCGGCGTATCTGCCAACAAAACCTTTGCAGACAAATTATCCCGGAAAGCAAAAGACAAAAACATCAAAGTCTTTGCACCTTGTGTTGATCTTTGCGGTGACAATGCAGCCATGGTTGCAGCAAGAGGATACACCATGATTCAACAGGGTAATATATGCCTTCCTGACCATGATGTGTTTTCAAGAACAAGAATAGATTGAACTTAAGACCTACAAATATTTTTTCTTGACCCTTAATATTCTTTCAAACGATTCTTTTCCCATTTTATAAAAATTTTCATCCTCATTGAGCAGCCTTGTGATTTCATGAAAGGCTTTATCAATATCAGGTCCCTTATGGCATATCAAAGCCATATCGGTTCCTGACTTTAGAATCTGGCGGATACAGGTTTTCATATCATGATGAATGGCTTTCATGTCCAGATCATCAGTCATAACAAGCCCGTCATAACCCATTTGAGACCGCAGCAGCTCATTGACAATAAAGGGTGATAAACTTGCCTGCCACAGGCGGTCAAGCTTCGGATATGAAATATGAGACAGCATTATCCCGGCAACGCCTTTATTTTTCGCATCCGCAAACGGAACCATGTCTGACTGCCTGAGGCTTTCAAGATCAATATCCAGAACCGGAAGGTGAAAATGAGAATCTTTAATGGTTCTGCCAATACCCGGAAAATGCTTTGCCACAGCCATAATACCGTTTTTCTGCAGGGTATGGATCACTTCCATACCAAGGGTTGAAACTTGTTCTGCATCCCCTTTAAACACCCTGTTTTTCATAATGCTGTCAACCCCTTCAGGCACAATATCCAGAACCGGGGCAAGATTCATGTTGATCCCGGCCTTTTTTAACTCATCTGCTGTGACGGCGGCAAAATTCCTTGCATCCTGAACAGATTCAATAAAGGGATTCCCCCTGAATATGGTAAAAGGTTCCTTAAGTCTTGCAACCACCCCGCCTTCCTGGTCTACTGAAATAAACAAAGGCGGAATACCGCATAACTTTGCATAGTTCCGGCAGTCTTCACAAAGACAGGCCACCTGTTCCGGGGTTTCAATATTTCTTTTAAAAAGCACAAGGCCGCCGGCTTTAATATCACCGATGATATGTTTTAAATCATCATTTAATTCAATGCCGTCAAATCCCAGCATCAATCTCTGCCCGGCCATTATTTTTTGAGTTATTATGCCTGTATCCATCTTATTTCCTTGACGAACCCCTAAAGTAAATATTAGAAGATGTGTTTTTAACAACCATAATATTTGGATACCATGAAATCTATCACTTTGAAATCAGATTTTATATTAATATCTGTTGCCGTCATCTGGGGTCTGGCTTTTGTTGCACAAAGAATCGGGATGGATCATATCGGCCCGTTTACCTTCAATGGTCTCAGGTTTGTATTGGGATGCCTCTCCTTATTGCCTGTTATCTTTTTAACACGAAATAAAACATCCGCCAAAAATAATGACGGAATTATAAAGGCCGGAACGATTTCAGGTATTTTCCTCTTTTTCGGCATCTCGTTCCAGCAGGTTGGACTTGTCTACACAACAGCCGGTAAAGCCGGGTTTATCACAGGACTTTATGTTGTCATTGTTCCTATTTTAAACCTTTTTTTCAAACAGGACAAAACCACTCTTGGAACATGGCTCGGCGCAGTCATGGCCACCATAGGCATGTTTTTTTTAAGCGTAACTAGAGACTTGACTATGAATTTTGGAGATTTTCTGGTTCTCTGTTCAGCTATTTGTTTTGCCTTTCACCTGATCATTATCGGAAAAATTTCCAGCCGGTTTAACACGGCACAGCTTTCACTGGTCCAATGCGTGGTTTGCGCAGCTTTAAGCCTTTTGGTGGCAGTAATATTTGAAACCTTTGTTCTCGCAGATATTCTAAGTGTTGCCATTCCTTTGATCTATGGTGGTGTATTATCCGTGGGGGTGGCATATTCACTCCAGATTTACGGACAGAAAAACAGCCCTGCTTCCCATGCTGCGATTATCCTCAGCTTTGAATCAGTTGTTGCAGCCATTGGCGGATGGATCATTTTAAATGAAATTCTTTCAGGGCGTGGCATTTTCGGATGCGTTCTAATGCTGGCAGGCATGCTGACATCACAATTGTATTCAAGAAAAACTCTTACCCCTTAAGTTTATTTAATGCATCCTTAAGTTGCAAGGTGACGTCTTCGGACAATTGCCCGGCCTTTTCCAGATTTCCTGCGACATCGGCAAGTCCAGCTTCTTCTGCCCTTCCGGCCCAGGTAAGAAATGTGTCCTTGTGGCTTTCATTGTGATCAATCCAGTGGGCAAACAATTTCTCAAGCTTTTGTTCAAAGGTCAGCTCATGGGAATGATCATGGCTGTGGCTGTGGGAATGTTCATGGCTGTGAGAGTGATCGTGGC
>JAHOYS010000222.1 GCA_019038815.1 Desulfobacterales bacterium
AACCAAGCTAATTCAGCCGACGCAAAAAGCTGCGCCGCTGATTAGCAGCGTCATGGCACCTTTTAAGATTTTTCACCTACTTCACACTTTGATTAAGAGTCTATTATGAATGTTAAAAATATCTGGACGATTGTTAAAAATAGATACAGGCTTTCTACAAAAATTCAAATGAACTTTGAGCTATGTTTCCCTAAGTATCTAATAGGCAAATGCTGGTTCACTACCAATAATGCCTATCAAATTAGAACACAAAAAGTATCCCCTTCCTCAAAAGGGGTTGTTTTTTCAGACACAATACCACTAAGTTGGTTTACTTCCTCAGCATTAATACCTTGGGCAAAGGTGCTGAAAATTACTATCTCAGATACAACGCCTTCAATTGATGCTATTTTAAACACGCCGTTGTCATCCAAGTTAAATAAAGAGACCTTTGATTTTGAGTACTGCACACTAACACTCAATGATCCACAAGAAATGACAATTGATTTACCATGGTCAAAAGAGTTTACAGATTACGTACAAGGGAACAAACTATTTGATATTGTTGAAGTCTAACCGACCAACAACCTTGCCGAACGCGTATTGCGCTATTGGCATTTTTCAAAAAGTTTGACCCATGGGATTTTGTTTGAGAAAGATCTGCTATCATTTTTTTCCTGTCAGGTTAAATGTCTGTATGTCCATTTCAACCTGTTTTTGCAATTATCTGTTTTGAATAAAAAAAATTGACAATAGGCATACAAAGTATTACATATGTAATATGAAAGCTATAGAATGGAATGATGGAAAAAACTTGTTCTTACAAAAAGAAAGGGGTGTTTGTTTTGAAGATGTTGTTGTTTGCTTAATCAATAATAAAGTGCTTGATACGATAAAACATCCGAATAAAGAAAAATATCCAAATCAGCGGATTTTTATAATCGACATAGAGGATTATGTTTATCTTGTTCCTTTTGTGGAAGATGAAAAAATTATTTTTTTAAAAACCATTATCCCAAGTCGGAAAATGACAAAAAAATATTTGATTGGAGGGACAAAAAAATGAAACTTTCCAAGGAAGAGAAAGAACTTTTAAAGTCAGTTGAAGATGGCGAATGGAAAACTATATCAGATTTTAAAAGTGAACAAAAACGCTATCAGGCGATTGCAAAAAACAGCTTAAAAAAAGATGAGAGAATTAATATTAGGCTGGCAACAAAAGATTTGATGGGTATTCAAAAAAAAGCTATGCAAGAAGGATTGCCGTATCAAACTTTAATTTCAAGTGTCCTGCATAGATATGTGAATGGTCAACTAAAGCCGGTTGAAGCAGAATAAAGCAATAGTGAGTCTTCCTGTCTATCAATAGGGCTTTTAAAGATTGTGGAAAATGGATTCCTGCTCATCAAGGATTTCATTAAGAATATCGGCATTGGTCATTGGATTCATAATAACAGACCTTAACACAACGGTGTTGTAGGGGTCATCCGGGGAGATTTTCAGCCGGGTTCTTGACACAAAACTTTTTCCTGCTTCCCTTTGAATTCTCTGGATTTTAATATTGATGTCATCCAGGATGGCATTAAGTCTTTGTCGCTCTTTTTTATCAGCAGTTTTCAGTTTCTTTTGCATATCCACAGGAACAACTCTGTAGGTCAGGATGTTTAACTGGGGTCTGGTAACCAGTTGAAAGAGAGGTCTTTGTTCGATCATTTCTGCAAATTGCCCGGCTGTTTCAATTCCATGTTCAATCATCAGCGCATATCCGTTTGAACCCATAATTTTAAGGGCACTGTCAAGGATCAGGGAATTAGCTTCTCTTGATCCTTCAAGGGTTTTTATCCCCAGGTCAACACTGCCGGGTCTGTTGACATATCTTGAATGGTATATAATCTGATCCAGGGCTTTGGGATCTTTGAAATAAACCATACCAGAACTCATGGGCATATAAAATAGTTTGTGACAGTCAATGGTGACGGAATCCGCTCTTTCAATACCCTTCAGAAGGTGACTGTATTTTTCCGATAAAAGAACAGGTCCTCCCCAGGCTGCATCTACATGGAAATGAATGCCCTTGTCGTTGCAAATATCTGCAAGTTCGGGCAACGGATCAATGATTCCTGTTTCTGTGGCACCGGCAATACCGATGATGGCCATGATTTTTGTTTTTTTGTCTGCCTGAAGTGATTTGATTTTAACTTTGAGCTTTACCAGGTCAATACTTCTGTTTGAATCGACATCTATGGGAATAATATTTTGGTTTCCCAGTCCCAATATGCCCCCGGCTTTTTTTAAGGAAAAATGACCTCGCTTAGAAACAAGCACCACCGATCTTTCAAGGTTATGGGCTTTCATGGCTTCAAAAACACCATTTTTTTCTATGCTTTCAAAATTTCCTTTAGGGGAAAAACATTTGTTTCTGGCGACCCACAGGGCGGTAAGGTTTGCAGTGGTGCCGCCGGTTGTGAAAACACCCAGGGATGTTTCCGTGTTCTGGACATGCTTAAAATAGAAATGGTCATCAAAGCTGAATATCATTCGGTGTATTTTGGCAAGGATCTGTTTTTCCAGTATGGATAAGACCTTTGAAGTTTCAAGTTTGATCACATTCTGGTTTAAAGCCGCAGTGATGGCTTTTAAGTGAACCATAAAAAAGGGAATGGCAGAAGTCATATGCCCTATAAAATACGGTGAGGCTACATTAACTGCTCTGGGTGCAATTTCATCGATGATATCCTTGATCACATCGGCCAGTTTTTTTTGCGGATTTTTATTGATCTTCGTATCAGTGTAGTCTTCGGCCAGTTTAATCAGGCTGATTTCTTCGGTCACCCCGACATGCCTGTTTAAAAAATCATGAAGACCAAACAGAATCTGTTCCATATATTTGACAAGGGTCTTCCTGCTGTTCTCATCTTCGGGTCTGATAAACACTCTGTAAAGGGTGTCCCAGTCTGCAACAAGAGAAGGGGGGCTATTTTTTGTTCTGGACATGGTCTATTTTTTTAATATTTTTCTTTTTTACCCATTTCCATGCCCAGATCCAGGGCTTTTTTATTCATTTCCATAAAACCTTCAGGAATCGTGGTTTTAAGAACTTTTAGAATGGATTCAGGTTTGATAAGTCCGGATACGCCAATCAGGGCTCCCAGCATGCAGATATTAAACACAATGGGTTTGCCGATTTCCTTCATCACAGTATCATACATGGGAAGAGCGATATGTTTGGCATCCACTTTTTTTTCAATGGTGACATATTTTGAATCCACCAAAAGCAGTCCGCCAGGCCTGATGATCGCAGAAAATTTATTATAGCTTTCCTGGGTCAGGCATACCAGAATATTAGGCTGAATAACTTTTGGAAAAAATATTTCAGAATCATCAATAATGATATCGCTTCTGGTGGCACCACCCCTTGCAGCCGCTCCATAGCTTTGAGATTGAATGGCATTTTTTCCTTCAAAAATCGCTGCAGCCTTGGCAAGGATGATGGCAGCAGTTATGACGCCTTGTCCTCCTGAACCTGAAAAGACTAATCTTGAACGTTCCATTATGCTCTTCCTTTCATTGCTGTTTCGATTATTTTATCGTATGCCTCACAGTATTCAGGGATATCTGTATCCTCAACAAATATTCCTCTCTGGATTAAGTCAGGATTTTTTTCCAGTTTTTTGGATCCTATTTTAACTGTGTTGGTCTTATAGCCTTCCATCATCTGGATGGCGTCTCCTTCTTTATTTTTCCTGCCGTAATAGGTCGGGCATTGTGTCAGGATTTCTACAACGGAAAATCCTTTGTGGGCAATACCTTTTTTAAGAAGGTCTTTGCATTCATTGGCATGGAAAACAGTTGATCTGGCAACAAAGGTTGCACCGGCACTTTTGGCCAGTTCAACCACATCAAAGTTCCTGTCAATAGTTGAATAGGGCGCTGTTGTCGCTTTTTTGTCAAGGCCGGATAAAGGAGAAAACTGCCCGCCGGTCATACCGTAAATCCTGTTGTTCATAACAATGGCTGTAATGTCAATGTTTCTTCTGGCCGCATGGATAAAATGATTACCGCCAATGGCAAGGGCATCTCCGTCACCCATGGGAACAATGGCTTTTAAGTGGGGTTTTGACAGCTTAACACCTGTAGCAAAAGAAAGGGCTCTTCCGTGGATAGTATGAAGAGAGTGAAAATCAACATATCCTGAAATTCTGGATGAGCACCCAATACCTGAGGTTATTACGATTTCATTTTTATCAAGACCTAAGTCATGAACAGCCCGCAGCAAAGATCCCAAAACAATGCCGTGGCCGCAGCCGGGACACCAGATATGGGGAAAGAACCTTGGCCGAATATAGTCTTTAAAATTAAATGCTTGTTTTGTCATGTTATACCCCTTTCCCCTGGATCATCCTCAAAAGGCTTTTAATGTCGGTTGGTGAGATCAATTGTCCGTCAATCCTGTTGGCAAGGAAAACAGTTTGGGGATTGTCAACCGCATTTTTAACCTGGGTAACCACCTGTCCCATGTTCATTTCAACCACGATAACAGCCTTGGCACCCGCACATTTTTCTTTGACCATTTCAGTTGGGAAGGGCCAGAGGGTTTGCAGTTCAAGAACACCAAGTTTTACACCCCTTGATCTTCTGTTTCTCGCTAAATGAATGGCGGATCTGGCAGATGATCCATAGGAGATCAGAATATATTCGGCATCATCCATCCAATATTCTTTATGCATGCTGATTTCATGGACATTGTTTTCTATTTTATCCACAAGGTGTCGCAGAAGCTCGCTGACAACTTCTGGATTGTTGTTGGGAAACCCCCACATATCATGGAAGAGGCCTGTGACATTGTACCGGTGTTCTGCACCAAAATCTGACATGGGAAGCCTGCCGTCCTCTCTTGGAAGGTATGGGTGGTAATCAATCCCTTTTTTGACAGAAGTTCTAAGACGTTCGACTACCGGGATTTCTCCTGGTTCGGGAATCACAAGCTTTTCGCGCATATGGCCGATGACTTCATCCAGCAGGATGATCACCGGGGTTCGATAGGTTTCAGCCATGTTAAAGGCATCAACCGTTATTTTGAATACATCCTGATGATTGGATGCCGTCAGAGCAATAATGGCATGATCGCCATGGGTTCCCCATCTGGCCTGGTTTACATCCCCTTGGCTGACATGGGTGGGGTTGCCGGTTGATGGGCCGCCGCGCTGAACATTTGCAATGACACATGGAATTTCTGCCATACAGGCATAGCCTAAGGCTTCCTGTTTAAGGGAGAAGCCCGGTCCGGATGTGGCGGTCATTACCTTGTTGCCTGTGAGCGAGGCGCCAATGATTGCACCCATTGATGCAATCTCATCTTCCATCTGGATAAA
>JAHOYS010000233.1 GCA_019038815.1 Desulfobacterales bacterium
TCATTTGTGTTAAATTCTCTTTGATAATTGGAACAAATTCCATGTTGGCAAGAATATCCTTTTCAAGATTAATTCCAGGTGCTATTTCAATCAGTTCAATTCCATCATGGGTTAGTTGAAATACTGCCCTTTCCGTAATATAGAGCACATCCTGTCCTTTTTGGGCGCTAAGCTCTCCACTGAATGTGATCTGCTCAACCGATTTGATGAATTTTTTGATTTTTCCTTCCTGCTCTATAATAAGCTGCCCATCTTTGATTCTGGTTTTTAGACCATTTGTGGTAAAGGTTCCCATGAACACTACTCTTTTGGAGTTTTGAGAAATGTTGATAAACCCACCACAGCCAGGGAATTTTTTCCCGAACCGGCTGACATTGTTGTTGCCCTTTTCATCAATCTGGGCCATTCCCAGAAAGGTTATATCCAAACCGCCGCCATCATAAAAATCGAACATCTGGGGCTCTTCTATGAGGCATTCCATATTGACAGTGGCACCGAAACTCAAACCACCAACCGGCATGCCGCCAATGGGCCCCGGTTCAACTGTAAATGTGATATAGTCCAAAATTCCTTCTTCCGAAGCAACCCTGGGCACAGCTTCAGGAAAGCCGATTCCCAGATTACCGATCATTCCTTTTTTAAGTTCCCGGGCAGCCCGTCGTCCAATGACTTTTACTACAGAAAGTTCAAGGGGTGTAACCTGGCTTATGGGAACTCTGATCTCTCCTGCGTAGGCAGGGCTGTATTGTTCGCCAAATGTCTGCATATGGTTTTTCTGGGGTGAAATAACCACATGGTCAACAAGGATACCGGGAATGACAACCTGGCGGGCTGGAAGACTGCCAAATTCTGCTACCCGTTCCACCTGGACAATGACTTTTCCCCCTGAATTTTTTGCAGCCATTGCTGCTGCCAGGTTTTCAAGAACCAGGCACTCCTTTTCAAAGGTGATATTCCCCCTGGTGTCGGCTGTTGTCCCCCTTATGATGGCAACATCAATAGGAAAGGGTTTGTAACGAAGATATTCTTCCTGATCAATTTCAATTATTTCAACAAGGTCTTGAGTTGTTATTGAATTTACTTTGCCCCCTTCAATTCTTGGGTCCACAAAGGTTTTTAGCCCGACCTTTGTAATGGAGCCGGGCCGCTTGGCTGCTATATCCCTTAAAAGATGGGAAATTGTGCCCTGGGGGAAGTTATATGCCTCGATCTGGTTGTTGAGGGCCATTTCTCCCAGTTTTGGTGCCAGGCCGGTATGGCCTCCGATCAGTCTTTTTACAAGGCCTTTGTGGGCAAAGTGATTCATGCCTTTATCTTTTCCATCACCCTGTCCTGCCACATAGACAAAGGTAAGGTCGTTGGGGGTTCCTGTCTTTAAAAAACGGTTTTCAAGGGCAATGGCAAGATGTTCTGGGAAATTGCCGCCAACAAATCCTTCTGAGACAACCGTGTCCCCTGTTTTAATAATTTCTACTGCCCTTTCAGCTGAAATGATTTTATCCTGCTCCTGCATGATGTCTTAACTCCCATTACAATTTAAGTGTAGTTCATGTTTTTTGGTTTGATATTTGAATATATCAAAAAGCATGCCATGGTTTTTCTGGATAATAGAGCTTAAATATTTAATTTTTAAGCATGGATAAGGAAAATATTGGAATAAAATTGTTTTGATAAGGTATTAATATTACGTTCTATTTGTAAGTGATAAGGCCAGGTGGTGAATATAGAAATTATTTAAGAACAAAAAAAATATAATTCATCATATGCGTAAGGATTGTATCTATATCGCTACATGTCGTATTTTTGCTACAATTTATAATCAGAGTCTTAATTACAGTACTATTATCAATAGGAATTAAAAAATCATATAAAAGCATGTATTAAAATAGCTACAAAATTTTATCATAATTTTTCATTTTTCATTTTATTCTTTTGTTTTAAAAGGGATATGCGTTTTTTTAAGTCTAAAAAATCAATAAATATCATATACTTACATTGGATAGGCCTGCTTTGAACCATTGATTTCAAGTCCATGGCACATATTTAGCAATCAATGGAAAATAACGTTGTTTATTCGATAATTAATAATTGGGACAAGTATGAATATTGGTTCAATATTTTCCAGGCACGCAAAGTACCGTCCGAATCATCCAGCAGTGATTGTCAAGGAACATCGGCTTACATACTTTCAATTTAATTTTCGTATTAATCAGCTTGCAAACGGCCTTTTGGGCCTGGGATTACAAAAGGGTGACAAGGTGGCCACCCTTCTTCCCAATTGCCTGGAACTGCTGGAAATATACTGGGCATGTGCTAAAACAGGTATAGTTGTTGTTCCCTTGAGCACCATGCTGCGTGCCAATGCCATCCAGTCCCTGGTAAATGATGCCAATGCAAAGATTGTCTTTCTTAATTCAGATTTTATTCCCCCTATTAATGAAAGCCGGCACAAGATTCATTCAATTCAATCTAAAGGATATATCCTGGTTGATGGAAAAAGGTTTGAAGGGTTTGGGAATTATTCAGATCTAACCAGTCAATATGATGGTTCAGACCCTGATACATCCATTATAAAAGGATCTGATCTATTTAATATCATGTATTCCAGCGGAACAACAGGCATGCCAAAAGGTATCATGCTGACCCATGATATTAGGATCATGTACGGGGCATGCTTTGCTTCTGCTTTTCGCATAACACCTGAAAGTATTGTCCTGCATGCAGGGGCTGTCATATTCAATGGTGCATTTGTGGATTTAATGCCGGCGGTTTTTTCAGGGAGTACCTACATCCTTTTGGAAAGTTTTGACCCACAAACGTTTATTGAGACCATAAGGCGCGAAAAAGTCACCCATGTAATGATGGTTCCGGCACAGATTGTAGCCATGCTCAATCACCCCTCCTTTTCTCCTGAAAAGCTTTCTTCCCTTGAAATGATTCTGTCTCTGGGTGCCCCCCTTATGATGGAAAGCAAGGAGGAATTAACCACCTTGCTGCCTGGCATATTTTATGAGCTATACGGGCTCACCGAAGGGTTTGTCACGATTCTGGATAAATATGATTACCCTGAAAAACCCCGTTCCGTGGGCACGCCGACACCTTTGTTTGAATTAAAAATAATGGATGAACAGGGCATGGAGGTGGCTTCAGGCCAGGTTGGAGAAATTTGCGGGAAAGGCCCGATCCAGATGACAGGCTATCATAACAGGCCGGATCTTACAAAAAAAGCTGTGATAGACGGGTGGCTGCATTCTGGCGATTTAGGATATGTGGATGAGGATGGTTTCCTCTATCTTGTAGATCGCAAAAAAGATATGATTGTTTCCGGCGGTGTTAATGTTTATCCAAAAGATATTGAAGAGATTGCTATAAAGCATCCATGTGTTAATGAAGTTGCAGTATTTGGAATACTCGATGAAAAATGGGGAGAAACACCTTGTGCCGCAGTTACTCTGCTTTCCGGCAAGAAAATTAAAGCTGATGAATTAAAATTATGGATTAATTCAAGGGTGGATGCATCTTTCCAGCGCCTGGCAAAGGTCGTCACACTGGATGAATTTCCAAGAAATGTAGCAGGCAAGGTTCTTAAACGGGAGTTAAGGAAAACTCATAAATAGTATTAATTAACCAACAGTTAAAAGGAGTGTGACATGAAAAAACAGTACAAGAAAATTTTTTTGGCAGTTATTATTTCAATTGTTTACCTGGCCTGTTCAGGGATTGTTTTTGCTGCCGCGGAAAAACCGGTTTTTATAAAAGTCCCGCTGGCTTATCCTTCAGGCCTTCCCGGACTTGGGACAAGCGTTATATATCTTGCAGAAAAAGCTCCTATTGTCAGCGATGGATCTGTTAACTTTAAAATTTATGAACCCAAAAAATTGCTTCCCCCTTTTGAAATGCTGGGTGCTGTCGACAAAAAAGTTGTTGAAGCCTGCTATGGCGTTTCAGGCTATTGGTCAGGCAAGGTGGGCAATGCATTGAATTTTTTTACTGCTGTTCCCTTTGGGCCTGAAGCCCCTGAATACCTGGCATGGATATACAATGGAAACGGGCTGAAACTCTGGCAGGAACTCTATGATTCAAAAGGGTTTAACGTCAAGGTGCTTCCCCTTGGCATTGTGTCTCCTGAAACCTCTGGGTGGTATACAAAGAAAATTGAGGCTGTCAGCGATCTTAAAGGCTTGCCCATTAGATTTTTTGGCCTTGGCGGACAGGTACTGACAAAACTGGGTGCTTCTGTACAGCAGATACCCGGTGGTGAAATCTTTGGAGCACTTGAAAAGGGTGTTATTGAAGGAGCAGAATTTTCAATGCCGGCAATTGATACAAAACTGGGGTTTTACAAGGTTGCCAAATATAATTATTTCCCTGGCTGGCACCAGCAGGCAACTTTTTTTGAACTGCTCATCAACAAGGATGTGTGGAATGGCATGAGTCCCAAGCAGCAAATGATCGTAGAAGAGCTGTGCAAATCAGCCACCCTGTCCAATCTTGCCTATTGTGAAGCCATTCAGGCCCCGGTCATGAGCGAGAATGTAACAAAACACGGTGTGGAAAACATAAAATGGTCTGATGAAATGCTGGATACATTTGAAGGTGCGTGGATGCAAGTTGTTAAAGAAGAATCTGTCAAAGATCCCTTCTTTAAAAAGGTATGGGATGATTTGTCAACCTTTAGAAAAGAATACAAACTCTGGAGTGACTACGGGTTTCTTCCCAGATAATAAGCTTACATAAATAGTACTTGAATCAATACAGGCAGCCCTTTATAATAACATATTTAAGGGGCTGCTTGTAATTAAAAAATACTTCAATCCGGAACTATTCTAAATGAAAAACATTCTTAAAACAAAAAAACCAAACCTGCCGGATCGCATAGACGGGGTCTTACAGAAAATTGGTCATTTTTTCATGTGGTCAAATGTTGTCCTGATCGGACTGATTCTTTTAACTGTCTTTGCTCGATATGTATTAAAGCTTCGGACCATAGAAATGGGTGAACTTCAATGGCATTTTTATGCAGTGGGGTTTATGATCGGTCTTTCATATGCTGTTACAACGGATTCTCATATGGGCATGGATCTAGTTCGTGATAGATTATCAAAAAGAAAACAACTCTGGTTGGATATTTTAGGAATTATTTTTCTTCTTTTACCCTTTGCCTGCCTTGTTTTTTATCAAAGTCTTGAATTTGTCCATGATTCATGGGTGGTGAACGAACGGTCAAACAATGATATGGGACTTCCCTTCAGGTGGATTATAAAATCGCTTATGCCGATTTCTTTTGGGTTATTGATAGTTTCAGCTCTGTCCCGTCTTATGC
>JAHOYS010000366.1 GCA_019038815.1 Desulfobacterales bacterium
GCCATGCTCCCGGCTTCAGTGGAATATACAATCCGGTACTTATCACCGGGTTCCGGGAAAACAGAGTGAATTCTGGATCTGACAAACCGAACCCCGCTGTCATCCTGGGCCCTGATATTGTATTTATCAAAGTCCTTTCCATGGGTTCTCATATCCATGAAAAAAATAGCGGCATCCAGTCCCTTGTCACTGTGCTCCTTTGCAATAACGGCCTGTTTATTGGCATACATGCAGCAGACACCGGAACAATAGGAATGATCTCCCTTGTTGATATCTCTTGATCCGACACACTGTAGCCAGGCAATCTTTTTGGGTTCCACATTATCAGATGGTCTTACAAGATGACCGCCATAGGGGCCGGATGCAGACAGGATTCTTTCAAATTCCACACTGGTCATGATATTGGGGCTGTGCCCGTAGCAATATGAGACCATCTGGGTGGGTTCGAAAGGTGTAAACCCCGGAGAAAGAATAATAGCACCCACATCAATGGTATGCCTTATATCTGTCATGGAATGATCCACAGCATCGGCAAGGCAGGCATCCACACACTGCATACACTCTGAACAATATCCGCAGTTCAGGCATCTTGCAGCTTCTTTTTGTCCCTCATCCTCACCATATCCCAATTCCACCTCGTTAAAATTACCCACCCGTTCTGCAGCGGCAAGTTCCGGCATCTTGTACCGGTTGGTTTGCTCCATGTCCTGGTCTACAGGACGAAATAAAGGATTTTCAACTACGGCAAGCTGTCTGCCTTCTTCCATGTCCAGACCTTTGAGGTATCTGACAATAGATTCAGCCGCTTCCATACCTGCTGCAACAGCGCCAATGGCAACACCCGGGCCTGTCTGGACATCGCCGCCTGCAAATACTCCTTCTTTGTCCGTGGCAAGGGTAACGGGATTGACCTCTGTTGTGTTCCATTTGCTGACCTTCAAGTCAGCAAGATCTTCTAATGCAGAAAGATCCGGCCGCTGACCGATAGCAGGAATGAGCTGATCCATTTCAATGTCATATTCACTGCCAGGTATGGGAACAGGACGTCTTCTCCCGGAAGAATCAGGCTCACCCAGTTCCATTTTAATGGCTCGTAAGGCCTTGACATGACCATTTTCTTCGATGACTTTCTGGGGAGCAGCAAGATAGGTAATCTTAACGTTTTCATCTTCTGCAGCACAGATTTCCTCTTCCCAGGCAGGCATTTCTTTTCTTGTCCTTCGATACAGGATGGTGACCTCATCCGCACCCATTCGAACCGCAGATCTTGCCACATCAATGGCCACATTTCCGCCACCAATGATGCAAACCTTTTTGCCGACCGATGTTGTTCCGGTCAGATTAAGTTCTCTTAAAAAATCAACTCCCTGGCGGACTCCTTCAAAATCTTCGCCCGGAATGCCAAGATCGATACCTCTGTGAGCACCAAGACCCAGAAAGACCGCATCATAGCCGTCGGCCATAAGGCTGTCCACGGTAAAATCCGTGCCAAGACGAGAATTCAGCTTGAGTTCAACACCTAAGTTGGTGACGACCTCTATATCCTTCTCAAGGACTTCTCTTGGCAGGCGATGTTCAGGAATACCAACCCTGAGCATACCACCGGCCTGGG
Source organism: Desulfobacterales bacterium (assembly GCA_019038815.1). Taxonomy (GTDB): domain Bacteria; phylum Desulfobacterota; class Desulfobacteria; order Desulfobacterales; family Desulfobacteraceae; genus Desulfobacula. The sequence goes on from JAHOYS010000366.1 coordinate 1,613, forward strand.
ACAATGCTTCGAAGATGGTTGCATCAACCCCCTGCTTTGCCAGATGGTACCCGGCTGACAGTCCGGCAGGACCGGACCCGATAATGGCCACCCTTTTGCCAATCTTTTGAGCACATTTAATTTCCACTTGTCTTGCGTCAAAACTGTCTGCTGCCAAACGTTTTAAATCCCGGATGGCAACCGGTTCATCAACTTCGCATCTTCTACAGGCATCTTCACATTCATGGGGACAGACCCTGCCTAAGACTCCCGGCAGCGGGAGCTGTTCCATAATAATTTCCAGCGATTCTTTATATTTACCCTCTTTAACCATCTGAACATACCCTTGCACATTCAATCCGGCAGGACATGTCAGACGACACGGAGCCTTGTCTTTTTTCTCTATGGCAAACCCAGACGGCATTGCCTGGGGATACAGCTTGAATGCGGCTTTTCTGTCTTGAAGCTCTTCGTCAAACTGACTGGGAAGCTCTACTGGACACACCTCGGCGCACTCTCCACAGGCAGTACATTTTTCTATATCAATAAATCGGGGTTGTTCTTTTAATTTAACAGTAAAATCACCTTCTTCCCCTGTGACCTCTTCAATTTCGGTCATGGTTAAAAGCTCAATATTTAGGTGCCGGCCTGCCTCAACAAGTTTTGGGGATATGATACACATTGAACAGTCGTTTGTGGGAAAAGTCTTGTCCAGTTGTGCCATTGTTCCGCCAATAGCTGTATTTTTATCTACAAGGTATACATAATATCCTGAATCCGCCAGATCCAGGGATGACTGAATACCTGCTATACCGGCACCGACTACCATTACCGAGCCTTTACCTTTTCTGGTACCTTTTTCGGCCATTTGGAACCCTCCTTTTTATAGTCCCACTTCAGCCAGATCCGGCCCAAGATAGGTTCGTTCAGTATCAGCAAGTACACCCATGGCAAGACATATAATCGTCCATAAATGGACGACATGCCAACCGCCTCCATAATGTTCGCCAATATCTTCAATCTGGCCGTGACAATTATGACAGGGTGCGATCACGTAAGTTGCACCGGTTGCTGCAAGCTGGTTGAATTTTACTCTGCCATAGGCCCTTCTCTGATCAGGGAATCCGGCCTGCAAAGCACCACCGCCGCCACCGCAGCAATAGTTGTTATCCCTGTTGGGGACAGTATCAATAAAGTTTTCTTCTCCCACAACGGTTTTAACAACAAATCTTAAGTCATCCACAATTTTGTTGGACCCGCTTTTTCTTCCAATATTGCAGGGATCCTGTACTGTAAATTTGGCTTTGATATCTTTGTTCCAATCAGAATTAACCTTGAGTTTGCCTTCTTTAATCCACTGGGCATACAGCTCAATAATGGTGATCAGTTCAAACTTATGAGGTATCTTGAATTTGCGCAATCCTTCCAGGATCGCAAAGTATGAATGCCCTCACTCGGTATTGACCACAATGGGGCTTTTTAAATTATTGTCCACATGGTGAACAAACTCCTCTATAATATATTTCCATCCCTCATTATCAGCCATGAACATGCAGTAATTCTCTCCGGCCCACATTACAGAAGGGTATGTCCAGTCCGCACCCACTGTGTGAAGAATTTTCCATAAAGGACCCATTTCTTCGGGCTCGGTTACAGGTTCCCTGGAATTCTGATTCAGTACCATTGTGGCTCCGATCCTGTCCACTGAGACCTGTAAATCCTCAAATCCCGGATGATCTTCCCGAATTTCCTCTGCCACATCCAGTACCGTGAATTCAAAATCATCCTTTGCCGCTCCCATGGCACTTCCGGTTCTGATATGCTGATCACATGAACCAAGAATTCCTTTGGGACGTTTCTCTCTTGGGACACTGGCGCGCAGATTAAAAATCAGTGCCGGCACATTAATTTTCATGGGACAGGCGGCCAAGCATCGTCCGCACATACTGCATACCCATTTCCAGTCGGTTTTCAGCACTTCATCATCCATTCCTAAATTTAACATTCTGATGAGCTTTCTGGGATCCATGTCAAACAATTCCGAAGCTGCACACCCTCCCGTGCAGGTCCCGCATGTCAGGCAAAGATCAAAGTTCGCATCCGGCACCTTCGACAGAACCTCATCTTTAAACTCAATGTCAAGTTCATCAATTTTAATAGCCTCTGCCATTTTAAAATTCTCCCTTATCTTAATTTGGCTGCATTCAGATACTGCACCAGATTATCGATACCGCCGATGGTAATAATATGAACCCCCTGGCAGATATCTTTCAGGCTGTTTACAGTATCGGCAAAAAGCTCCATGCTTGCCTTCTTTTTGTTAGGTGCTTTCATCAACTTTTGAATGGCCCATTCAGGTACAAGTCCGGATTTGAAATGGCGGTTCAAAAATTTGCCCATTCCTGCTGTTCTCAAAATCATGACCTCGGCAATGACAGGGACTTTAAAAGGCTCAACCTGCTTCATGAATCTGGCAAACTGATCAACATCAAAAATAGGCGCTGTCAGGAAATATCCCGCACCTACATTCATCATATCTTCCATTTCTTCCATACCGCGCTTTGGCATGTTTTTCCCCCAGGGTGTTTCAATCCCTGAACCCAGGACAAAATCAATCTTATTATCAAGATCTTTTCCTTCAATTGTAACACCTTGTTTCAAGTGATCCATCACCGATCCCAATTTTCCTGAATCAACATGAAAGAACATTGATTCCTGCAGCGTATCCCCGGAAATCCTGTAATCTTCTGTAAATACCAGAAGATTTTCAACACCGGCATCATGGGCAAGTGTCAGATCCTTTTGCAGTTGGAATCGATTTTTATCTCTTGTCGTGGTTTGATAAATTGCATTCAAATTATTCTGTTTAAGAAGACCACATGTTTTGATGGTGTCACTTACAATACCCTCGAGTTCTATTTCCGAGACAGACACACCGTCCACACGGCCTTTTACCCTATCAAGGCTTTCAACAAGCACCTCAGGTTCTTCATCACCCACGGGAACTTGTACTTCGGATGTCACGACAAATCTCTTTTTTTCTAAAGATTCTTTTAAATTCATGATCTGCCTCCTTCCTATTTTAATCCTAGTAATTTAGCCACTTCATCCTTGAGCTGGGACAGGGGCAATGGTTTTGATAAACAGACATCCGCACCGTTTTCTTTCATCTGTGCGAACTTATCATCATCAAGGTATGCGGATAATACAATAATTTTTATATCCTTTGTTTTCTCGTTAGTTTTGATTTTTTTGCAGACTTCATACCCTTTGATATCCGGCATCATAATGTCAAGAATTAAAAGATCGGGATGAAAATGGTTCACCTGGAGTCCGGCTTCGAAGCCGTCCGAGGCGGAAAGAACCTCATAATCAAATTCATCTTCCTCTAAAGCCTGCACAATTGACTCGACAATGATCATATCATCATCTACTACCAGAATTTTTTTTCGGGCTCCTTCATCTTTTTCTTCAGGAATAGGGATTCCCTGACTTCGCATAAACGTCTCAAGATCAGACTTTTTTATCCTGCGATGCCCGCCAACGGTCCGATACGCTTTAATATGCCCTGCTTCCACCCAGTTGATAATGGTTTTAGATGAAACATTGCAGTATTTGCTTGCGGTGAATACAGTCAACGTGTCTTCCATAACACCTCCTTTTTTGAAGATTTTATAACTATAGTTATTATAGTTATTATATATAATTCATTTTGTCAAG
>JAHOYS010000193.1 GCA_019038815.1 Desulfobacterales bacterium
TCAAGTACGTTTTTGGGACAAAAGTGAATGCAGATACCACACCCTTTACACCATTCTTTGTCAATTAAGTGTTTGACTGTTTTGCCTTTTGCCATAATATCCTCTTAATAGATAATAAATATCTGTAAATTAAGGCCTTTCATTAAGTGATTTAAATTCGTATGTCAAGAATAACCGCCATTAAAATGAATTTCATTCATTCTTTTTTATTTTATAAAAAAAGGCAAGGGAAAAATTAAATCACAGGAAAATAGAATGGTTGGGCCGTTTGATGGCTTTATATATGACAGGCGGTCATGATTGCCCCCCCAAAAATAAAATGATATATAACTTTTATGAATCAAAAAAATGAAAATCTCGTTAGTGTAATTCTGCCCACATATAACCGTGCCTGGACATTGAAAGATGCTGTTGATTCCGTTCTTTTCCAGGATTATCCCCAAATTGAGCTGATCATTGTTGATGATGGATCAGAAGACAATACACAAGAATTGCTCAAGGCCTATAAAAGTAAAAGTATTATTTTAAAACAGAAAAATTCAGGTGTCAGTGCTGCCAGAAATGCGGGGATAAAAAAAAGCCGGGGAGAATTTATCGCTCTGCTGGATTCCGATGATGCCTGGGATAAAAGAAAAATATCCTGCCAGGTAGAGTTTTTTAAACGCAATCCCGATGCTTTGATCTGCCAGACCGAAGAAATATGGATAAGGAAAGGGAAAAGGGTAAACCCAAAGGTTAAGCATAAGAAGCCATCCGGGATGATATTTGAGCCGTCTTTGGATTTGTGCCTGGTAAGCCCGTCAGCCGTTATGATGAGAAGGCAATTGTTTGACCTGAAAGGATATTTTAATGAGAAATTTACAGTTTGTGAAGATTATGACCTGTGGCTCAGGATCAGTTCAACCATACCTGTTTTTCTGATTGATAAACCCTATACCATAAAAAGGGGAGGGCACAGGGACCAGCTTTCAAATTTTCACTCCCAGGACAAATTCAGAATCCTTTCATTAATAAATCTTATAGAGTCAAACAGTCTGACACAGGCGCAGGCTGCAAAGACAAAAAAAGTTTTGAAAAAAAAATGTACCATTTATGGAAATGGCTGCATGAAACGCGGTAAAAAAGAAGAAGGAGAATACTATTTAAATCTGGGCCAATCGGTTTAGAGATCAGAATTATTCTTTTGTACCGGAGAAAAAGATGGATGTGAAAGCTGCCAACCATTTTTAAACAGGAGTTTCAAGGTTTGTGCTGATTTTTTTTGCAGCGGTTTTAACCCGTTGACTGTGATTTTCCATTTTTGTTCGATCCAGGCTGTCCTTGAAACCCACTACCCAGAGTGCAGCCGGGTAATTCACATATCCGGTGATGGGCGCTGCAATCGCACAAACACCTGAAATATACTCTTCTTCATCCGTGGCATATCCTTTTTTTCTTATCTGTTCCAGCTGGTTAAAATAAGCTTCAGGGGATGTGAGTGTTCTGGAGGTAAATCGGGCCAGTGTGTTTGAAAACAAAAAGTTTTTTGCCTCTTCAGGCTTCATCTGGGACAGAAAGACCTTTCCTGCCGACCCTGCCAGCAAGGGTATGGAGGTTCCAATGGGCGAGGTGATTTTAAAATTTTTTGGTGATTCAACACTGTCAACAATAACGATTTTGTTTCCATTCCTGAGGCCAAGAAAAACAGTTTCCTGGCATTGTTCCATCAGTTCTTCCATATGAGGTCTGGCGGCTTTTATCAGATCGATTCTGCCGTTGGCCATTTTCCCGAGCTCAATCAGTGTGAGGCCTATGACATAGCGTTTAGTGATGGAATCTCGTTTCAGCACGCCCTGTTCCTCAAGTGCTGCTGTGATGCCATGAACCGTACTTTTGCTGATGTCAAGCTGACTGGAAATATCACTGATTCTCATGCCTTGATTATTATTTGCTACAGCCTTTAATATTCTAAAGGCTTTTTTGACAATGGGTGCCTGGTATCCTTTTTTCATTGTTCACCATAATGAATCTAATTTTTATACTGCAATTAAAAATAAGCTTGACATATGTGTAATAATAATATTAATGGTATATTCATTATTATGAATTGATTAAAAAATCAACACTTAATTATGGTTGTGACAATTCAGGGTCTAACACAATAAAGGCTGAATAAAATTAGATACGATAAAATTCAGCGTTTATTTTTTGTTTAAATTAATAATTAACAAAGGAGGGTCACTATGGCAATGGATAATAGCAAAATATCCGGTGCCGAAAGTCTGCGTAAAACCAGAACATACGGTAAATTTAGATGCCATAATCCAACCTGTATGGGCAGGCTGGAACCAAAACCGGGTGACAAACATGTAAAATGTCCGGTTTGTACCTGTGAATTCCGCGTTGCATGGATTCGTCCCGATTTTCCAAGAATCCGCGGGCCCGTCTGGGAAGTGAACAAAAAACTTGCCGAGGCAGCGTTCAAAAAGAAGATGGAGGGTAAATAATATGGCATTGGATAGAAAGATAGCATATATTAACCTGACCACCGGCGAGGTAGAGGTCAAACCGATTCCTCTAGACGTCAGAAGAAAATTCTTAGGTGGCAGGGGGCTTGATGCATATCTGTTATTGAATCATTCAGAAAAAGGCTGTGATCCGTTAGGACCGGATAACCCGCTGATCGTCAGCGGCGGTATCCTTACAGCCACATGCGCATCTGCAACCGCCAGAACTCATGTCATGGCAAAATCTCCGCTCACAGGGCTTTTGGGCTCCTGTAACATGGGTGGATTCTTTGCGCCTGAAATGGCATGGGCCGGGTTTCATCACCTTGTGATTAAGGGTAAGGCTGAAAAGCCGTGTTACATCTATATTCATAATGGTGAGATTGAAATTCGCGATGCAAAAAATATCTGGGGTAAAACCACAACTGATACCCAGTGGGCCATCAGGGATGAGTTGAATGACCAGGAAGTAAAAGCCCTTGTAATCGGACCTGCCGGTGAAAACCTTGTGACATTTGCCAATGTCATGACAGGTATTAAAAATGCCGGCGGCAGAACCGGAATGGGCGCGGTCATGGGTTCCAAAAACCTTAAGGCTGTTGCCTGCCGCGGCACCATGGATATTAACATTGCACATCCTGTAGAAGCCCTTGAGTACAACAAACGGTTTATCGATCAGATTACATCTGCAAAGGTAAATAAGACCCAGGGGACACTTGGAACACCTTTTATCTGGGGTGCAACCAATTCATGGGGCGGCGTTCGTACCAGGAATTTCCAGTATAATCAGTGTGAATATGCCGATGATATCGAGCCGGAAGCCATTGATGAAATCTGTGAAGATACAATGGGACCCTATCATATGTCAGGCTGCTTCGGCTGCCAGGTCCATTGTCGTGCACAGTACAGAATTCCATCCGGTCCCTTAAAAGGTAGATACGATGAAGGTCCTGAATATACATCTCAGGGCGCATTTGGCGCTGAAACAGACACACCGAGAGCTGAGACCGTTCTTGTCGGGAACCATCTTGTTGATCAATACGGTATGGATAACCTTGAAACCGGTTCTTTGATTTCATGGGCAATGGAGCTTTACGAAGAAGGTATTATTACCAGCAAAGATACAGACGGACTGGATCTTCGGTTTGGTAATGATGAAGCTGTCCTTGAAATGATTGAGCGCATTTGTTTCAGAAAGGGTAAGGTGGCTGATGCCCTTGCAAACGGCGGTATTCCTGCTTCCAAAACATTCGGTCAGAATTCCTTTGATTACCTGATTCAGGTAAAAGGAATGAGCAATCTTCATTCCGATGAAAGGGCAACCCCCGCGTTGGCATTGAATATTGCAACGTCTTCAAGGGGATCTGATCATTTAAGAAGCCGTCCGGCAATTGATCTTTACCATTTACCTGAAAAAGTATTGAGAAAGATTTATTCCAGTCCGATTCCCTATGACGGGCCTCTATCATCAGAGCATACTGAATATATCGGAAAAGCCTGGCAGGTCTTCTGGCAGGAAAACTGCTACATGGGTGTAGACTGCCTGGGTATTTGCAAGTACCACACCACGTTCCTCGGGGCAACATTGCCGAATTTTGAAGACTGGCCAAAAGTGCTTTATTACAATACCGGTCTTGAGTTCACACCAGAAGAACTCTGGGATATTGCAGAACGCTGCAACATGGTAGAAAGACTTTTCAACTTAAGGGAAGGTTTGTCAAGGGAAGATCTTGAAAAGGGTGATATGATCAATCATCGGTATTTTGATGAGCCCTGTAGAAGAGGAGCCCCTGATGTTGTCGGCCTGATGATCGACAAAGAAAAATTCACCGTGATGATTGATGAATTTTACGAGCACAAAGGACTTGATAAAAAAGGCAAACCAAAAGCAAAAACCCTGAAACGGCTTGGGCTTCAAAATGAGCCCTCTCATATGCTGTAAAATTTGAAAGGAGTATATCATGGAAACTAAGGATAAGGTCCTTATGATAAACCCTGAAAAATGTACAGGGTGCAGATTGTGTGAACTGGTATGTGCGGTTAAACATGACGGGTCTTCCAACCCGGCAAGAAGTCGTATCAGAGTGATGAAATGGGAAATGGACGGGGTTTATATCCCCATGGCCTGTCAGCAGTGCCAGGATGCGCCGTGCATGGGTGTCTGCCCTGCTAACGCAATTTCCCGTAATGATGATCTAAACAAAATTGAAATAGATTATGACAAATGTATTGGCTGCAGGTCTTGTGTGGCGGTCTGTCCGTTTGGCGCCATGGGATTCAATTCCATTGACAGGAAAGTCTTCAAATGTGACCTGTGTGACGGTGATCCGCAGTGCGTGAGATTCTGTGAAGTTCAGGCTGTTGAGTATGTTGATGCAGACGATGTTGCCATCCTGAAAAAACAGGAAGCGGCAGCCAAACTGCATGCAACCAGTCATAAGGTTGCTTTGAAAGAAGCATAGTTTCATATAATGCACGTTCCAGGAATATCTGGAACGTGCATTATAATAGAAAATCAGCCACCGGCAAGAAAAGTAACAATCTGGATTTCATCGCCCTCCCGCACCTTTTTTTCCAACTCTCCGGGATATGCGCTTTCCTTGTTCAGGTAGATTTCAATATAATGAACCAAAGCACCTTTTTTATCAAATATTTCCTTTTTCATGCCCGGATACAGGGCAACAAAATTTTTTAATGCTTCACCAACAGAAGTTCCTTCAACTATTATTGTTTTTTTGCCATTGGTATGCTGGCGGTGGGTAACATGTAAATGTATTTTTATGCCCATTTTAATTCATTCCTGCACATAA
>JAHOYS010000241.1 GCA_019038815.1 Desulfobacterales bacterium
GAGCTGTTTTTTGACACATTTTTTCCTCCCTTTTTTCTAGCAGGTTGATAATAGGAGCCAAAGGCGCAATTTCTGCAAAGGATCTCATCATTTTTCAGAACTTCGCGCTTATCCCGCACAACGGTATTACATCTTGCACACACAGCCTTGAATCTGGTGGGACCCGGCATGTCACAGGCAGGAACATCCACAAAAACCTCTTCAATGGTAAAAAGTTCGTCAAGGCTCATTTTTTTGTAAGCCTCAAGCTGTTGGAGGTTTTTGTCTGTAACATCAGAAGCATATACTGCAGCAATATCCCTTGATTCTTCTGTGGAAGTAATTCTGAATGCTTTTTGAGTATCAAGATTTACAAAGGTGGCAGCCATGATGCCGTTATCCACAAACTTAAGAGAACGTCTTCCAAGTTTAACCCCGGTTACAAATGAAATGGCATCTGTGGCACACCTGTCCATCTCTACATAGACAATGAGTTTTTTTATCTGCGGCAGGACGGCAGGCTCATCAAGCCCGATAAGATCACAGCCCAGCATTGCCATCCGCACCCCCACCACCTGTCCCGGGCAAAGGTGTCCATGGGCATTTGCCGATCCTTTAAGCAGTGTTTCAAAATCTTCCATTTATTATTTGGCTTCCGATATTTATGGTCATTTTTTTATTTTTGGTTGACCTTATGTTAAAATTAACATAAGGTCAACCAAAAAATTAAAATTTAATAAAGGTGTCAAATGAAATTAAGGTCAAATCAATTGCTTGTCAGTGATGACGGTGACATCATCATGGGAAAGGGAAGGATGGAAATCCTTGAATCCATAGATCGGACCGGTTCAATTAATCAGACATCAAAAGAAATGAAAATGTCCTACAAAACTGTCTGGAGCAAGATCAAGTCTACAGAAAAAAATTTTGGAAAACCAGTTGTTCATGCTGATAAAAAAACAGGTACAAAACTGACAGATGACGGCAGAACGCTGCTCGAAAAATACAGAAAATTAAAAAAACGTTGTATACAGGCAGATGATACAATATTTAACGACATTTTTTTAGATTGATCGCAATATATTCAAGGCGATATTGTTTTTTTAAGATTAATATTATATTTTTTAATCCTGTTCCAGACAGTGACACGATTTATGCCGAGAATACGTGCTGCCTCGGATTGGTTCCCGTTGCTCTGGCGAAGTGCCAAAATAAGTTCGTCTTTTTTTTGAAAAAGTATGTCATTCCTTAATGGTGGAACAACAAACGAATCAACAGGCTCATGTGCTATTGGCTCCATTGTAACCTTCTGGGGCAGATGTTCGGGAAGAATCAATCCTTTTTCAGCAATCACAAATGCATACTCTAAAGCACCTTTCAATTCTCTGATATTTCCAGGCCATTTGTATTTCATAAACAGATCCATTGTTTCATGGGACAGGCCCGTGATATTTTTCCCGGTTTTTGACATGAGTCGGTGTATAAAGGTATTCACCAGGGCCGGGATATCTTCAAGGCGTTCTCTTAATGGAGGGAGAAATATGGGAATTATATTTATACGGAAAAAAAGATCCTCCCTGAATTTATTTTGCGCCACCAGATGTTCAAGGTTTTTATTAGTGGCAGTGATGATCCTTACATCCGTCATAATCGGTTTATGTTCCCCTACCCGCTCAAATTCTTTGCTGTCAAGTATTCTGAGCAGTTTAACCTGAATGGGAAGAGGGATGTCTCCGATTTCATCCAGAAAAATATCTCCGCCGTTGGCAGCTTCAAATCGTCCTATTCTATGCTGATAAGCCCCTGTAAAGGAACCTTTTGCATGACCGAATAATTCGCTTTCAAGCAGGGATTCATTTAATGCAGCACAATTAAAAGGGACATAAGCTTTGTCTTTTCTAAGGCCTGACCAGTGTATGGCATTGGCAACCAGTTCTTTGCCTGTCCCGCTTTCACCATAAATAATCACAGGGGCGTCACTGACACCGACCTTAAGTATGATATCAAATACCTGCTGCATAACAGAGGATGTGCCTATAATACCGTAGAAACCATCTTCCGAATAAAGCTGGCGTGAAAGCTGGGCCACCTCCTGGTCCAGGCGGTACAGCTCAGATACATCAGTAATAGTTTCAACTGCACCAAGGGGTTTTCCCTGTTCATCTCGAAGCACGGTGGCACTCTTTAATGCAGGCATATAGGCGCCGTCTTTTTTTATTAAATTACATCGGCATTGTTTGATACCGGGGTGGTCAGGATCAAACAGGGCACACCACCAGGAATAGCCCTTCTCCCTTTTTCTTACACGTTCACAGGCATCACAGCCAAGTATGGTGCAGGACTTTCCAATTATATCCCCTGTCGTGTATCCTGTGAGTTGTTCAAAAGACTGGTTGACCATTACAATGGTACCGTCTGATGCAATGACAATTAATCCTTCATGCATGGTATTGATGATTCGATTCCAGTATTTATGCAGATTTTCGCTGAGCATTGATATTATTATCCTTATTTGATCAAGCTGCTTGTTTTTATGGTTTGTTTAAGTGTTAATTGTGTTAAACACATGTTTAAAAAAAATTAACATATATTCAAATAACATTAAACATGCTCATGTACAAGTAAAATTATAATAAAAATTAACCGTGTAATAACAGTATGGTATGCGATTTTTCCAATATGAGAAAAATTTGGCAAGCAATTTGCTATACTCATAGTCATGGAAAACTGTGATTTGAGAATCAGCACCTGAATTTAAGGGAATGTATTGTGCCAATAAACCGAAATATTGATATACGAGATGTAGATTGGCCAATATGTATCCTCAATTGCACAAGAGAAGTGAATCAAATGAAAACCGGGGAACAGATAGAAGTTCTGGTGAAAGATATTGATGTTGTGAACAGTATTGTCGAACTCATTGAACAGCTTTTGGATCACAGTATTGAAAAGCACAAAAAAAATAAATATTACAGGCTTCTCATTAAGAAAAAACAAAAGGATACTTGAACAATTCATGATGTTTAAACAAAAGATAAAATATAGTGCGAACCCATCACATTCAATGGGAATTAAGGAGGTTTTATGGACTTAAGTCGTCGCGGCTTTTTTAAAGTGTTAGGTGCGGGTGGCGCCGCTCTTGGTACTGGACTTGGCACGGTAAATGCCAGCGAGATACCTGCACCATCTTTGGACAGCATGGGCTGTCTGGTGGATACCACCCTCTGCGTGGGTTGCAGAAAGTGTGAACAGTCCTGCAACCAGCGCCATGGTCTTCCGACGCCGGGTGAATCTTTTGAAGAGTTGACTGTTCTTGAAAAAGAAAGGCGTATGGATGAAACATCTTATACTGTAGTCAACAAGTATTATCCTGAAAATATAGGAACGCTTACCTGGCGTGAGCGGCCGACTTTTGTAAAATTTCAGTGCATGCACTGCAATGATCCCTCCTGTGTGTCGGCCTGCATCGTAGGGGCTTTGACAAAAGAGGAAAACGGAGCCGTGACATATGATGCAAAAAAATGCATTGGATGCAGGTATTGCATGGTGGCCTGTCCTTTCCAGGTTCCTGCATATGAATATGATAATGCACTGACCCCCCAGGTAAGAAAGTGTACCTTCTGTTTTGATTATGTAGAGGATGGAGGGCTTCCTGCCTGTGCCCAGGTGTGTCCCAGAGAAGTTATGACATTCGGGAAAAAAAAGGATCTTTTAAAGCTGGCCGAATGGAAAATGAAAAACAATCCAGACAAATATGTAGACCATATATATGGTGAAAAAGAAGTAGGCGGCACATCCTGGCTGTATCTTGCTTCCGAACCTTTTGAAACCATTGGTTTTCCCAAGCTAAGCCACGTTGCTCCACCCAGATTAACGGAAAAAATACAGCATTCTTTATTCCAGTATTTTGCTGCACCCATCATTTTATACACCTTTCTTGGCGGTGTAATGATGGCAACAGGGTTTATGAAAAACGGCAAAAAAAAGGACAAAACAGTTCAAAAAGGAGATACCAATGAGTCATCATGAAGCAGCAGCACCGGTTCAGGAAAAGTTTTTAACTCCCGGTGTCATGGTAATGCTGGGACTGATGGCCATCGGAGGTATCTTTATTGCCACCCGGTTTATTTTTGGTATCGGTGCGGTAAGCAATTTAAACAACCAGTATCCGTGGGGGATATGGGTGGCCATTGATGTTGCAACCGGTGTGGCCCTGGCAGCCGGAGGTTTTACCACGGGTGCCATAGCCTATGTGTTTAACCGTGATCAATACCATGCAGTTATCCGCCCTGCCCTGCTTACCGCCATGCTGGGATATACATTCGTTGTATTGGGGCTTTTAATTGATATTGGCAGATACTGGAATATTACCAGCCCGATTTTTAACCACAATGGCAATTCAGTGCTGTTTGAAGTGGCCATTTGCGTAATGATCTATCTCCATGTTCTTTATTTTGAATTTATTCCCATTGTAGCAGAACGATTTATGGGAAAGATCAATTTGCCCTGGTTTTTATCCGGACTGAATAATATTGCTGAGACTGTTCTGGCTTTGCTTGACAAACTTGCCGGAAAGGTGATGTTTTTGTTTATCATCGCCGGAATAGTTCTTTCCTGCCTGCACCAGTCAAGTCTCGGGTCTTTAATGCTCATTGCCCCTTCCAAGATTCATCCTCTGTGGTTCACACCGATCCTGCCGCTATTATTTCTGCTTTCGGCTTTTGCAGCAGGATATCCAATGGTTGTTTTTGAGTCTCTCCTGGTTTCAAAATCCTTTGGAAGGGAACCTGAAATGGAGATACTCACCCCGCTGGCCAAATATATGCCTGTTCTTATGGGACTTTACCTGGTTGTCAAAATTGGTGACATGATGGTGAGGGGCAGTTATGTCTATCTTCTGGACGGCACATATCAATCTAACGCATTTCTAGTGGAAATGGTAATCTGTGTGTTCATGCCGTTTGTTCTTCTTTTGTTCAGGCGGGTCAGAAGATCTCCCGGGCTTTTATTTTTTGCTTCCCTTGTTTTTGTACTGGGAATCGTATTAAACAGAATAAATGTCTTTATTGTTGCCTATACACCGCCTTATAAAATTACATCATATTTTCCTTCTGTTGGAGAAATGTTTATTACGGCTGCTTTGATTGCGACTCTGATGTTTGTATACAGGGTGTGTGTACATATATTCCCCGTTCTGGGTGAAGAACCACATGAAATGATTCAAAAACAGACATCCACCAAAAAAACATCCACT
>JAHOYS010000194.1 GCA_019038815.1 Desulfobacterales bacterium
CCTTTTCTTTCAATAATCGCATTGATAACCAGGGTGGTCCCATGAATAATTTCTTCAACATTATTCATGAACCCGGGCAGAATTTTATCAAGTTCTCTGACGCCTTTTTCAATAGCATCCGACGGATCAGAAGGGGTGGTCAGACACTTGTTTGTATGAAACTCTCCTGTGATATTATTTACCAGGACAAAGTCTGTAAAAGTGCCGCCAATGTCACAACCCAGACGGTAAGTCGCTTGCTCCAAGTCACACCTCCTTAAAGTTTAATAGAATTCAGGTTCATCCCATTCTCCGAATGCGTCTCTGAATACCCCTGCCATTTCTCCTACAGTGGCGTAAGCATGGCAGCATTTTACCAGATGAGGCATCACATTATCGCTCCCTTTGGCTGCTTTCTCAAGCGCTTTAAGAGAAGACGTCACTTCCTTGTCGTTCCGGGTTGCCCGAAGTTCTTTTAAATTGGCTTTGGATTTTATCGCCCATTCTTCATTGTATTCATGGAGTTCCACATCAGTCTTTTCAGCCATGGCATCTTTTGATTCCGGATTGAGTCCAACTTTTTTATACTCTCCGGACTGAAGCCCTTTTTCAAATTCATAGGCCTGTCTGGATACTTTCCTCTGGATAAAACCGTTTGATATGCTTTTGACCATACCTCCCCATTTCTGGACTTCTTTCATCTCTTCAAGAATTTTTTCTTCCATCTCAAGGGTGAGAGATTCAATAAAATAGGACCCTGCAAGGGGATCAACCGTATCCCGCAAGCCCACCTCGTCCATGAGCATTTCAAGGGTTCGAAGCGATAACAGGGCAGAGCGCGGGGTAGGGATGGTATAGGCTTCGTCAAAGGAGCAAAGGGCTGTGGTCTGGGCACCGGACAGGGCTGCTCCAAGCGCATAATAGGCCCCTCTCATGATATTGTTTTCCGGCTGTTCCTTGGTAAGACCGGAACCGCCGCCGCCAAACAATCCCCTTAAAAATAGTTTTTTCTTTTCCGTAACACCGTATTCATTTTTCAGCATTTTAGCCCAGAGTTTTCTTGCTGCCCTGAATTTGGCAATCTGTTCCCACAGGTTGCCGTAAACATTAAAGTTAAAGGAAAAACGTCCCACAAAATCCTCAGGTTTGATGCCTCTTTGGGTCACATTATCAATATAGGCCTTGGCAATCTCAAAAGCATAAGCGATTTCCTGGGCCGGTGTTGCCCCGGACTCACGGATATGGTATCCACAAAGGCTCACGGGGTTGGATTTGGGCAGTTCCTTAACCGCATATTCGATTGAGTCCCCCACAAGTCTTACCCCATGTTCAACAGGGAAAATCCATGCTCCCCGGCCGATCATTTCCTTTAAAATATCATTCTGGGGCGTAGTGGAAATCTGGGTCTTGGAATATCCTAATTTTTCTGCAACTGCTTGATACATGGCCATCATGATGGTGGCTACAGCATTGATGGTTAAACCGGATCCGATCCGGTCCAGGGGAATTCCTGCAAAAGCAGTTTCAAAATCTTTGAGCGAGTCAATGGCCATACCTACTCGCCCGACTTCCCCTTCAGCCAGGGGATGATCCGAGTCATAACCCATCTGTGTGGGCAGATCAAAGGCCACGTTCAGGCCATTCTGGCCGTTGGCGATCATGAGTTTGAACCGTTCATTGGTTTCTTCTGGGGTACCGAACCCTGTGTACTGCCTTGTGGTCCAGGCACGGCTGCGATAGCTCTGGGGATGAAGACTTCTGGTAAAAGGATATTCTCCGGGAGCACCCAGATCCTTTTCATACGTAAATCCCGCCTTTTCAAGATCTTCAGGGCCATAGGCCGGTTTTACCTTTATGCCGGACTGGTAGATGACTTCTTTGATTGCACCTCTTTCATCCTTGATATATTTTGCTACACCCATTATTTTTTACCTCTCATATTATTTAAACAGCTTATTCATGCCGGTAGTAATGCCCTCAAAGGATGTTCCGCCGGGAAAGACTTCAGCTACGCCCATTTCTTTGAGTCTGGGGATGTCCTGGTGGGGAATGACCCCGCCTACAGTCAGGTAAACATCGAAAAGCCCCTGTTCTTTCATCATATTGATAAGCTTTTCACATATGGGCAGATGTGCTCCGGACATGATGCTTAACCCGATGACATCCACGGCTTCCTGGATAGCTGTCTGCATGATCTGGTCAAGGGTCTGGTGAAGGCCTGAATAGATCACTTCGTAACCTGCATCCCTCAAGGCCAGGGCTACAATTTTAGCTCCCTTGTCATGCCCATCAAGCCCTGGTTTAGCAATTAAAACCCGAATTTTGTTTTTAGTTTCCATAAGTCGTTTTCCTTTATACGGATCATTATATTTGATAAATTATTCAAATGTAATTAAATTATTAACCATGAGTTCAGCCGCACTTAAAGGGTCCATTGAACCGGATTCGATTTTTTTAAGCATTTCTTTAAAATCTGTTGAATTGTTCATGAACACCAGTATTTTTTCCAGGGTCAGGTCCTTTAGAAGCGATTGAAAATACAAGCGGTCCAGTTTTTTCTTTTTCCGGTCAATCAGGCCGTTTTTCTTCATGAAATTCAAATGTGATAAAAATGATTGAACCAGTTTGTCGACTCCTGTTCCATTTTGAGCAATCGTTTTTAAAACAACGGGTTTCCACCGGGTTTCTGACAAGTTGCGCATGCCAAGCATCATGACAAGTTCGTGACACGCTGCATCTGCATCAGGCTTGTCACATTTGTTTACAATAAAGATGTCTCCTGTTTCAAGAATACCGGCCTTTACCGCCTGGATACCGTCACCTGTTCCGGGGATACTGACAATTCCGACTGAATGGGCAAGACTTGCAATATCAAACTCTGCCTGTCCTGCTCCCACGGTTTCAATAATGATAATGTCATATCCCATGGCTGAAAGAACAACCACAGCATCCTTTGTGGCACGTGAAAGACCCCCTTTTTGTCCCCGTGATGCCATGGATCGGATAAACACGCCCGTATCTGTTGCATGGCGCTGCATCCTGAGCCGGTCACCTAAAATAGCACCGCCGGAAACAGGACTTGAAGGGTCTACGGCAATAACGGCAACTTTAAGGGCGAGTTTGCGAAACTCTGTGATCAGGGCATCAATCAAAGTGGATTTGCCCACTCCGGGTGATCCTGTGATTCCAATGATAAAGGCCTCACCTGTATGGGGATACAGTTGTTTGAGCAGTTCAAAGGCTGAAGGATCATTGTCTTCAATCAGACGGATCATCCTTGCCCCGGCTTTCTGAGCCTCTGCTTTCCGGCTCCCTTCCAGTATGTCTTCTGCTTTAAGCATTCTTTTTTTCTTTTTCTTCTTGTCTTATACCTTTTAAGGCCGCATTCTTTCCTTTTATGATGTGCTCCCGCACCAGTTGCTCAACTGTTCTGCCGTCACGATTTTTAATGGCAGCAAGCATTTTAACATGGTCTTCATTGCTTTTGTGCGCATATTCTTCCTGCTTTAAGATAATCTGCCGGAATCTTGAGATCTGGGCCCGAAGCTGGTTGATCATTTTAATCAGTTTCGGGCTTTTGCTCAAGGCATAGAGAATATCATGAAACTGGGTATTTATTTTTTGAAGATTATCACTGTCGTTTGCCTTAAGACAGATTTTAAATTCTTCTATTTTTTTTTCCAAAGGGGCCAGATCCCTGTCCTGGTGATTTTCAGCAGCCAGCCGTGCGGCATAGGCTTCCAGCACACTCCTGATGCCGAATGTCTGTTCAATATCATTCTTTGTCAGGGTGACCACCTGGAATCCGCCGGAGGGATTTTTTTCAATCCAGTCTTCTCTTTCAAGCTTGTGCAGTGCCTCACGCAGGGGTGTGCGACTGATACCCAGCATGTCGGCGATTTTGCTTTCCACAAGCCTTGCACCCGGTTCAATGGTCTGGTCAATGATTGCATTTTTTAAATATTCAAATACATCCTGGCCTAAAGATCTTCTTTCTTTAAAATTGTTGTCCAATTTCATTTGGATAAAATTTTCCTTTAAATAATACCTTTTTCCTTAAGCTCGGCAAGCTCAGTCTCGCCATACCCCAGAACATCACCGTATATTTCCTGGTTCTGTTCACCGAATCTGGGTGGAAAGGAGAGAGTCCGGTCAGATTCTTCCAGAAAAGGTGTCATGTTGGGCGGTGGTGCAAGAGTTACTTTTGTGCCGGTTTTCGGATCTTCCGAAGTCAGAATCCGTCGGGCAACCAATGGATCTTCCACTACTTCATTGACGTTTTTAATCTTTGAAATGGGAACAGTAATGGAATTGAATAATTCAATTAGCTCTTCAGAAGTATATTGTTCTGTAATTGCATTAATGGCTTTGTTTAAATTTACAACGTCTTCAATCCTGCCCTTGTTGTTTTGATATTCTTCCTTTGCAAGGGATTTGAACATATCCTGGGATACCATTGAGTTCCACTGTTTGTCATTTCCGACAGCAAGATAAACAAAACCGTTACTGGTTTTGTACACAGATACAGGGCTGAAAAATTCATGGGTGTTTCCGCGCCTTGAAATATCGGCACCAAAGCTTTTTGAAAGGGTAATGGGAACCGTCATCCAGGATACGCTTGATTCAAACATGGAAAGATCAATACGTGTGCCTTCTCCTGTGGCTGCCCGTTTAAAGAGAGCTTTCATTAAAAGTCCGTAACCATGTTCGCTTGTTCCCATGTCAGGCAGGGGAATCCCAAGAACCTGGGGATCGCCGCCAGCTTCTCCTGTAAGCTCCATCAACCCTGATCTTGCCTGCAGGATCGGGTCATAGGCACCCTCATTGGAATCAGGACCAAATCCTGTAAGGCCAAGCCAGATAATATCCGGTTTGACTTCTTTTATGATGTCGTATGCCATGCCGAGTTTTTCATAATTTTTTGGCAGTTGATTGGTTATAAAAATATCAACATCAAGCTCTTTAATCAGTTTTTTAAATATCTCCTGCCCCTGGGGATCAGCCATATTCAATGACAAGGCTTTTTTCCCTGAGTTGATGCACAGAAAATAGGAATTCATTCTTTTTTCATCAAGGACATTGCTGCCGATGAACCGGTTGGGATCACCATATACCGGATGCTCAAGGCGGATAACATTCATTCCGTCCTGGGCAAGTCTGTAAGTAAGATATGGGGCAACAGTTGCCTGTTCAAGGGATAGTACAGTCAGGTT
>JAHOYS010000081.1 GCA_019038815.1 Desulfobacterales bacterium
CGACTTTGGCGGCCTGCAAAAATGGTTGTGCCGATGATGACAAGTCCGCCGGCAAGAGTTCTTGTCTCTGGAATTTCATTGAGCCATAAAAAAGCAAGAATAATTCCATATACCGGTTCAAGGCCTGAAATAACTGATGCGGTTTGTGCCCGTATAAAGGCTAATGATTTTATAAATAATGTATGGGCAAGGGCTGTGCAGACAACTCCTAAAAATATGAGATTGGGAAGATCCCAAAGTTGCGGAGGTTCAATCTTCAGGCTCAAGATCGGCAAAACCAAAAAGATGGCCGCAAAAAGGTTTTGATAAAATGCAATGGCAATTGAATCGGAGATTCTTGCATTTCTCCTGTTTACAAGGGCTAAAAGCGCAAAGGTAAAACCTGAAATGATCCCGAAAAACCCGCCTTTGGTGATATTGTTTGAAAAATTAAAATCCGGGATAACAAGAAGAATGCCGATAAAAACTGCGCCTGCGGTCATAATATCTATAGTTTCCAGTTTTTCTTTGAAAAACAGGGGCTCTAAAAATGTTACAAATAAAGGAAAGGTGGAAAAGGTGATAAGACCTACGGCCACACTTGAAATCTGAATGGAAAGAAAAAAACTCCACCAGTGAACCGCTAAAAGGATGCCCTGGAAAATGAAAAAAAAGATTTCTTTTTTTCCAAAGGCAAACAATACGGTTTTTGAAAAAAAATGTGCAAACACAAAAAGTGCAATGGAAGCAAAAAAGGTTCTTCCAAGGACAATATAAAGGGGGCTGCAGGACAAAAATTTGCCGAAAAGACCTGCAAATCCGAACAGGAAAACAGCAATATGGATTTGTGCGATCCCTTTATTTAATGCGGGCGGTTTCAAATCAAATCATCATCTGGTGAGTTGCCGGTATTTTATCCGGGTTGGTTGACCCGCCTTTATCCCAAGTCGTTTTTTTCGGTCTTTTTCATAATCAGAATATGATCCTTCAAAAAACAGAGTCTGGCTGTCTCCCTCAAAAGCCAGGATATGGGTGGCAATACGGTCCAGGAACCACCTGTCATGGCTGATAATAACGGCACATCCGGCAAAGCTTTCCAGGGCTTCTTCCAGTGACCGCAGGGTGTTGACATCCAGGTCATTGGTAGGCTCATCCAATAACAAAAGGTTGGCCTCCTTTTTCAGCATGGTTGCCAGGTGAACCCGGTTTCTTTCCCCGCCGGAAATATCTTTTACCTTTTTTTGCTGGTCAGATCCTGAAAAGTTGAATTTTGCCACATAGGCCCTTGAGTTCAATTCTCTGCCGCCAATGAGCATTTTTTCATTTCCATCTGAGATCACTTCAAAAATCGTTTTGTCAGGATCAAGAGTATCTCTTTCCTGATCCACACAGGCAAGTTTGACACTCTGGCCAAGCTCAATTGTTCCCGAGTCAGGTTTTTCTCTGGCCGTGATCATATTGAAAAGTGTTGTTTTGCCGGCTCCATTGGGCCCGATAACACCAATGATGCCGCCCGGCGGAATGATAAAATTCATATTTTCGACCAGCAGCTTGTTTTCAAATGCCTTGGAAACATTTTGAGCTACAATAACCTTTTCTCCAAGTCTGGGACCGGGTGGAATAAATATTTCCAAATCCTGTTCCTGTTGTTTTACATCTTTTTTCAAAAGATTTTCATAGGCCTTGAGCCTGGCTTTTGATTTGGACCGTTTCCCTTTGGGAGACATATTGATCCATTCAAGCTCTCTTTGCAGGGTCTGCTGTCTTTTTGATTGTGATTTTTGTTCTGTGGCAAGCCTTTTTTGTTTTTGATCAAGCCATGAAGAATAGTTGCCTTTCCAGGGAATACCTTCTCCGCGGTCCAGTTCAAGAATCCATCCGGCTACATTATCCAGAAAATACCGGTCATGGGTCACGGCAATAACGGTTCCTTCATACCGGCTTAAATGTTCCTCAAGCCAGGACACAGATTCAGCATCAAGATGGTTGGTGGGCTCATCCAGCAAAAGGATGCTGGGTTTTTGCAGTAACAGCCTGCAAAGGGCAACCCTCCTTTTTTCACCACCCGAGATTACATTGACCGGCGTGTCCCCGGCGGGACACCGCAATGCATCCATAGCCATTTTCAGTTTGGAATCAAGGTCCCAGGCATCCATGTGATCCAGCTTTTCCTGGATTTTCCCCTGTTTTTCAATGAGTTTGTCCATCTCATCATCAGACATGGGACTGGCAAATTCCTCTGAGATTTTTTCATATTCATTTAACAGGTCGACCGTTTCTTTAACCCCTTCTTCAACAACCTGCCTTACCGTTTTGCTGCTGTCAACAAGGGGTTCTTGTTCAAGGTATCCGACATTAAGTCCTTTTGAGAGGAGTGTTTCACCTGAAAATTCAGAATCAACGCCGGCCAGGATTTTTAACAACGAACTTTTACCAGACCCGTTTAATCCCAAGACCCCTATTTTTGCCCCGTAAAAATAGGACAGGGAAATATCTTTAAGAATTTGGTTTTTACCATGGAACTTGCTCACATTGACCATGGAATAGATTATTTTTTTTGTATCTTGCGTCATCTGTTACAACTCCTTATTCAATAACAGCAATGCACTCTATTTCAACAAGCGCGTCTTTTGGCAGCCTTCCCACTTCAAATGCAGATCTTGCAGGTTTGTGGCCGGAAAGACAGGCTTCATATATTTTATTCATCCCCAAAAAATCATCCATGGTATCCAGAAAAATGGTGGCTTTGACAATCTTATCCAGGCTTGTACCCACGTCCGATAATACCATCTCAATATTTTTCATGACCCGGGCTGTCTGGTCTTCAATATTTGTTCCATCAATCTCCATGGTTTCAGGGTCAAGGGGAAGCTGACCAGAGCAGAACACCATGTCGTTATGAACAATTGCGTGGCAGTATGGGCCAATGGCGGCAGGGGCTTTTTCTGAAAAAATCTGTTTCATTGTATTCTCCTTTTTTTTAAGCTTAATTATAAAATGTTACAACCGGTTCTTTTAGTATGCAGTCTATCGCATCTCTTGCCGTTTTGGCAATAACAGGAAAATTATCTTCCAGTTTTGCTATCTGCCTTAAATTATCACCGGTTCTTAAGATTAACCGCGCAAAATCTCCTTCTGCAAAATCTGATTGGGCGACTATATCTTCCCATGGCTCATCATGTGCCCAGAAATAAAGGAGCAGGCTTGGCTGAATAAACAGGTTAGGGGCATGAAAGCCTTTTTTAAGCAGTTTAACGGCAAATGGTTTCAATCCTTTTCTTGCAGAAAGAAAGGCTTCCTTCAGGCGTTTGGGCAGAGCCCGGGAGTATAAAGGGTCATCTGTAAATTCTTTTTCATTGACAAAGGATCCAATAATGGCAGCCAGTAAAGCCGGATCTGTCTGTGGCAGGAGGTTTTCTCTTATGCTCTGGGCCACCAGAAGCGGGGCGTCAACCCTTAGTTTGGATGCCCAGAGGCCATCCTCAGTCAATTTCCCGTCATTTGCTACAAATTTTTCACCAATCAGAAAATCCAGGTGATCTGAAAAATCAGTCCATAGGAATTCAAGATCAGGCCCGAATTTTTTTCTTGCCCTTTTTCCTCGTTTTTTCCCTGATAAGATTAAATATGAAGCAAATGATTTTTCAAGCAGCTGCTTTACCTGATCAGGTGTATGGGAAAGCAGCAGGTTTAAGACCATGGAAAAATTGATATTTATCTGGCTTTCTATGTCCAGGGCAGGGGAATTGATCAAGGCTGCAATATATTTCAAGTCCATGAATTTTCCGGGTAACATAATTCCAAATCCAATGTTATCCATGCCTCTTCTTCCGGCCCTGCCCGACATTTGCTGGAATTCACTGGGAGTTAACCCCATGAATTCAATTCCGTTAAAGCGGTCTGAATTCAGGACAACCACGGACCGAGCCGGAAAATTAACGCCTGCCGCCACAGTGGATGTCGCAAACATGGCATCCAGCAACCCTTCGGCCATAAGGATTTCAACCACCACTTTCCATGCAGGAAGATGACCGCTGTGGTGGGATGCTGTGGCTGTCTGTTCAAGGAATTGCCGATGCGGGTGATTTTCCAGGTGAGGGTTGCCTGATGTAAGTTCTTTTATTTTGCAGGCCAGGGCTTCTTTTCTTTTGGGATCTCTGGCCAGCAATTTTGAATTGCAAAGTTTTATCGCCTGGTCACATTCTGCTCTTGATTTCAAAAAAAAGATGGCTGGTAACAGATTATATGTATTCAGGATGTGCAGGATGTCTGCAAACACGGGAAGCTTTCCCGCAGGTGCCATCACAGGTCTGTTTTTAGCATCAGCAAATTTCAATACTTTTTTATGAAGTCCTTGTTTTTGGCCAGGAATCTTTTTTTGCATCAACGGGAAAAGAGTTCCGGAAGGGTGGAAAAAAAGAGGGAAAAGGGGGACAGGCCGGTCATGGTTTTCAATGACATGACATTTTTTGCCTCTGATGGATTCAAGCCATTTCGCTATCTGAAAAGGGTTTCCAATGGTTGCTGAAAGTAAGAGCAAAGGGATTCGAACAGGAAGATAGATCATGATCTCTTCCCAGACAACACCCCGCTGCTCATCTCCAAGGAAATGGGCTTCATCCAGAATAATCAGATTGCAGGTTAAATTTTCACCTGTATCCATGGCATCATACAGCTGATTTCTCAAGATTTCCGTGGTGCCGATAACAATTGCAGCATCCGGGTTTTCCTTGATGTCCCCGGTGAGAATCCCGACATTTTCTTTTTTGAAAATCTCTGAAAACCGGGCATGGATGGAATTGGTCAAAGCCTTTAAAGGGGTGGCATACCAGACCTTGCCTTTTTTCTGCATCACTTCTTTGGCAACCTGTTCGGCAATCCAGGTTTTACCGGCACCTGTGGGGGCGGTGACCAGGCAGTCGGACTGTTTTATGGCTTCAATTGCTTTAATTTGAAAGGGGTCAGGTTTAAATTGACTTTTCCCAGGGGTTCCGATTTTCCCAAACACCTTTCTTAACGATTTGTCCGAGCCGGGCTTCATCGGTTTTACATTGAATCGTTTTTGGGATGGGGTGTTATATTTTTTTGAAGGGTAATATTTTTTTTTCATGACTGTGATAAACCATAAAAACCGATATTATGCAACTCTTCAGCCAAGCAATCACATGTAAAAGG
>JAHOYS010000277.1 GCA_019038815.1 Desulfobacterales bacterium
TAATCGTTGCAGCCGTATCAGGTACATGCTTTACACATACAACTATTTTCATGATCGATATCCTTCTATCTCTTCATTCTTTCATTCTTTGGGTCATACAGCGGCATGGGTACAACTTCTGCTCTGCGTGCCCGTCCTAGCACCTCCACATCCATTTTTGTCCCTGCTTTTGCAAATTCCGGCTTTATATATCCCATGGCAATACTTTTTTCAACCCTGTGGCCGTAACCACCGGATGATGTCATACCAATGCGGTCTCCATCTTTTAAAATCGGGTTATATCCCCATGGATCTGAATCTTTTGCTTCAACCACAAGACATACCAGCTTCAAAGGAATGCCTTCCTCTTTTTGCTTGAGAATGCCTTGCTTGCCGATAAACTCCTTGTCCAGCTTCACGGTCCAGGCCACATTGGTTTCAAGCGGTGTATGGTGAACATTCATCTCACTCTTCCATGCAAGATATCCTTTTTCAAGACGCATGGAATCCATGGCATGCATGCCGATCAATTTAATATCAAATGCTTTGCCAGCCGCCATCAAATTATGATAAACCGCTATCTGCTGTTCAATGGGATGGAAAATTTCAAATCCCAGTTCCCCCACATAGTTCATGCGGTTAATACGACATTTTGTCCGACCCACATAAATTTCCTGACTCGTTGAAAATTTAAAGGCATCATTGGACACATCATTATAAACAATTTTTTCCAATACCTTTCGACTGTCAGGACCCACAAGAACAAGGCATCCCATCTTATACGTAAGGTCTTCCATATGAACGGATCCGTCGGAAGGCAGATTTTCAAGCATCCAGTGCTGGTCATGTTTTTTACCCACACTTGCCGTGACACAGAAGAACTCTTCTTCATTCACCCGTGTGACGGTCATATCTGATTTAAAATTACCATTAACATCCAGCATCGGACTTAAGGCAATCCGTCCGTCTGTTTCCGGTATTTTCTGACAGCTCATATGATTCAGCCAGCTTAAAGCGCCTGGGCCGGAAATTTTGGTTTTAGCAAACCGGGTAAGATCAATAATTCCCACCTTGTTCATTGCGTGTTTACACTCATTGTTCACGTGTTTGAAGGCATTGGAGCGTCTCCAGGACGGTTCCTCATATCCGTCTTCTCCCTTGGGTGGGAAATAATTGGGACATTCCCATCCATAATAGTCACCAAATACGGCATTGGCCTGTTTCTGATACTCATAGATGGGGCTGGTCCGGTTGGGCCTGGCCGCATCCCTGAATTCATTGGGATAAATGGTGGAATAAAGTCTTGGATAGGTATCTGCAATCTTTTCCGTATTATATGCCCAGTTCGCAAAGGAACCATACCGCCTGGAGTCAACTGCCCACAGGTCAATTTCAGGCTCACCATTCATCATCCATCCGGCAAGATAATGACCGATGCCGCCGGCCTGGGTGATACCAAAACTGTACCCGCAGGCCTGGAAGAAATTTTTCAATGGTGCGGCAGGACCCACCAATGGATCACCATTTGGCGTATAGGTAATGGGGCCCGCTGTCACATGTTTGAAACCGGTATCTCCCAGGACAGGAAATCTTTCCATACCGGCTTCAATGCAATCGGCTATATTGTCAATATCCGGGTTGATTTCTTCCTGGGCATAGTCCCAGGGTACCCCGCGCCGTTTCCATTGCTGGCCGTTAGCTTCGTACATTCCCAGTATCAGGGAATCCATTTCCTGGCGAAGATATATGGATTTATCCGGATCACGCATTAAAGGCAGCATGGAATCTGCATCAGCAATCGCATTGATTTTCTCATACAGGATATGGGTGTGGGCAATGGCAATGGATGGAATTTCAAGTCCAACCATTTTTGACACCTCAGGCGCCCACAAACCCGCTGCATTTACGACAAATTCACAGGTAATATCCCCTTTATCTGTTTTGACCAGCCACTCGCCCGACGGTGTTTGTTCAATACCGGTAACAAGGGTGTGAAGATTGAGTTCAGCACCATGTTTCCGGGCACCCTTGGCCATGGCCTGGGTGACCGAGTTGGGATCCACATCTCCGTCATCCGGCCAGTAAAGCCCGCCCAGAATACCGTCTGTATTAATGAACGGATGAAGTTTAGCGATTTCTTCAGGCGTTACATAACTGACATCCAACCCAAGGCAGCGATTCATTGAATAGGCATATCCAAGCTCATCCATCCGGCCTGGATTGGAGGCAAGGCGAATGGAACCTGTGGTATGCCATCCTGTGGACTGTCCAGTTTCTTTTTCCAGCTCCTTGAAGATTTCAATACTCTTCATATTCACCTGGGTGCCGTAAAAGTTTGAATGGAAAAAGGACACATTTCCTGCTGCCATCCAGGTTGAACCGGATGTCAACTCATGTTTTTCAATGAGGACAACATCTTCCCATCCATATTTTGCCAGGTGATAAGCAATACTGACGCCAATTGCTCCACCGCCGATAATAACTGCTCTTGCATTGGTTTTCATTGTTTTAATATCTCCTTTTAATCAATATCTCTTTAGTCTTTATTCCTTTAGCATTTTCCATTAAAAAAATACCGCAAAGCTTTATTTTTTGTTTTTCTGATATTTGTATCATAAAAATAAATGCACTTAGCATACCAGCCATGAAGATGTTTTTTGCAATAAGCGAGACTTTAATATATCCAAATAAAGTGAAACAGCGATAAAACAGCCTTTTTGTAAAAATTATTCAAATAAACAAAAATAAATTTATATCTATCGTATTAAAAATATATTAAAAAAATTTTATGACTTACTGTAAATTTTTTTTACGGTTTTTGGCAGATGCTATTTACCGGCCGGAATAATCCTGTCGTCTGACCTGATACTTTTTAAGTTTATAATGAAAGGATTGAGGTGAAATCCCAAGGCTTCTTGCCGCTTTTGCAGCATTGCCAAAATTTTTTTTCAGGGCATTACAGATCATCTGTTTTTCATTTGCCGCCTGATTCTCAACCAGGCTTGAAGCAGTCTTGTGCTGATCTTGTTTTACGATTTCAGGTGTCTTATGCTTTGCAAAGGAAAAAATATGAGACGGCAGATGCTTTTGTCTTATGGTTCTGCCCCCGGCCACCATGTTCATTGAGGCTTCAATAATATGTTGAAGTTCCCGGACATTTCCGGGCCAATGATAGTTACTAAACCATTCAAATACATTTTTAGAAACATTTGACACCTGGACATTTAATGCTTGATTATATTGTGAAATAAAATACCGGGTCAGCTCTCTTAATTCGTTTTTCCTTTCCCTTAACGGCGGCAGCATAATGAAAACCACTCCCATTCGGTAAAAAAGGTCCATCCTTAATGCACCCTTCTGGATAATTTCCAAAGGCGGCTGCCCCACTGAACTGAGTATTTTTACATCCAGATCGATTTCTTTTAAGGAGCCCAGTTTTCTGACCTTTTTCTCCTGAATAACACGTAAAAGTTTAGCCTGGAGTGCCAGCGGCATGGAATCCAGCTCATCTAAAAAAATGGTTCCTCCATTGGCCAGCTCAAAAAGACCGCTTTTATTGATGGCGCCGGTAAACGCCCCTTTTGAAGTTCCAAACAAAATCCCTTCCAAAAGATTTTCCGGAATTGCCGCACAGTTTACCGGAATAAAAGGTTTCTTTTTTCTTGAACTGTGATTGTGGATCGACTGGGCAAACAACTCTTTACCAGTTCCGGTCTCTCCATAAATCATTATAGAAGACGGCGAGTGTGATGACATCATGGCAATCCGCACTGCATTGCGTATATCCGGGCCTGATCCGATGATATCGGAAAAATGAAACCGGGCGGTATTTTTGGTTTTCTTTTTTTGAGAAAAATTCTGGTTTTGTACAATTGTTTCTTCCAAAAGCTGGTAATCTTTTGAAAAATTAATGGCACCAATCAACTTACCGGATTTATATAAGGGATAGGCATTACTGATAATATTGGCCACTTTACCCGAGCGTGTCCGGTACATCATTGTTTCATGCATTATTGACTTGCCGCTTTTCAGGCATTTCATCGTAGGACTGGTATCATCGGTAAGCTGGTAAATATCTGTAATTTTTTTACCTATCGCTTCTTTTGGGTCAACATCATCGATCTTTGCCTGGGTTTTATTAAAGAACCTGACGATACCTTTGGCATCCGCGATGACCACGCCTTCATGCATGGATGATAAAACCCTGTAAATATCAATGTCCTCAAGATTAAACGTATCCATCTTAATTACCCGGTCATCCGGCCCGGCCTCTATGTACAACATTTTTATAATTCTTTATCTTTTTTACACCCAAGATTCCTATTAAATGCCTAATTTTAAATGGGAAGGCAAGCAAAATAAAAAAGAATATCATTGATTAATCACCTCCCCTGAAAAACAGATGGCATGGAACGATAGAGGCAACAATGGGCATAGCCACAGAAAATCTATATTTTAAACCAAGCCTACGCGTTATTAACGATGAACAGATAAGCCTGATTCATTCGGCAACTCTTGAGGTGTTAGAACGAACCGGGGTTAAAATGACGCACCATAGGGGGCTTGAAACACTTGAGGGAGCCGGTGCCAGGGTCACGGATAGCCGTATCAGAATTCCATCATGTATGGTGAAAGCGGGCGGCAAAAAATTTGAAGACCGCCTGCAGTCTCTAACTTTGAAAAAAATGGAGCATAAACCAAGACAGCTTTCTAAGGAAATAATCAAAGAGCTTGATAAAATGCAGGCTTCCTGGAAATAGTAGGATAAAATTAAAATGAATTTAATATTGAATCGATGATTTTACGGTATTGGTCAGTCTTGCATCTTTATCTCCGATAATACTGAGAGCTGCAAACAACCCCTCGACACGGGCAAGTACAAGGTCTCCCACCATAGGTACAGCCTTTTCCAGAAGTGCATGACAGACATTAAAATCGACGCGACGGGTAGCAAAAGCGATCTTGGCTTTTTTGATACGTTCAGTAACAGAATGACCAGGATATTTATTCCATTCTTTAGAAAAAAAAATTTTCCGTTCATGCTTATTGACACACGACTCAATGGGTGTATTTTAGGCAGATGAGTGATTCTTTAAATCAGGGGAAACCATTGAGCCCAAAAACCTATGCAATTGCCTGCGCCGTTCTGGCCATTGATATGAAACACAGTGCC
>JAHOYS010000086.1 GCA_019038815.1 Desulfobacterales bacterium
TACTGTTTATAGTGATTTCCCTTTTTATTATTCTATTGACGGAAAATTCAAGGGTGCCGGTTGATGATCCTGCCACACACCTGGAATTGACCATGATCCATGAAGTCATGGTGTTGGATCACAGCGGACCTGATTTGGGGCTTATTGAGCTGGGATCATTCTGCAAGCTTTTTTTCTATTCAACCATCGTTTCAAGGCTGATTTTACCGTTTGATTTCGGATTTCCTGCCATTGGATATTTTGTTTTTATGATAGGGCTTATCATCGTATATGTAGCGGTTGGTGTGACGGAATCGGTCATTGCCCGGTATAGAATGGATAAAGTGCCGCAATTTGTCCTGACATCATTTGCCTTAGCCTTTTTTGCAACCATTATCACTTTGGAGTTTATCTAATGATACTACATCCGGTTGATACAATCTTGTCGCTTGTACTGCTCTCTGTTTTATTTTCCTTTGGGTCCAGCCGGCTCCCGGGACTGATAAAGGTACTTGCGTTTCAAGGAATAGTGGTCTCTATGGTTCCTTTTTTTATGGGTCACGATATGGATGCCGGTGGAGTCGTATTCACCTTTGGAACATTATTGATCAGAGGCATTATTATTCCAATGAGCATTTTTATCGCCATCAAAAAGGTGGCCATCAAAAGAGAAGTGGAGCCCATCATCGGGTATCATGCCTCTATGCTCTGCGGGCTTGGATTAATCGTTGCAGCAACCTATATCAGCAGGCAGTTGAATATCCCCTCCATCAGTGAGTATACGCTTTTATTTCCCACCGCCATAGCGCTTCTGGTTGCCGGCATGTTTCTTTTGATGGCCAGAAGAAATGCCATTGCCATGGTATTGGGTTATATCATGATGGAAAATGGTATTTATCTTGTTGGAACAACCATTTCTATTCGTGCCCGCCATATTGTTGAATTCGGGATTTTGCTGGATGTGCTTGCCGGCGTTATGATAATGGCCATTATACTTCAAAATATCAAACGAACGTTTGATGACGTTGATACGGCTCACTTAAGAACATTAAAAGAATAGGTATTATGTCATGGTAGAAATCGTTTTTCTAACGCCTTTTATAACCGGGATTATTGCTTTTTTTCTTCCAAAAGCGATCAGCCGTCAACTGTTGGTCGCGACCGGAGCGATTCATCTTTTTCTTTCACTCCTTCTTTGGAAAAACAGACCGGAAGCAATTTTTAATAACTATTTTGCCGTGACTCCTGAAGGCTTATTATCGCTTTTGGTTATCTCACTTTTATTCTTTCTGATTTCCATCTATACAGTTGCCTATCTTAAAGAAACTCAGATACAAAAAGAAAATATTTTTACAGGATCCATGATCCTGTTTTTATCCACCATGACAATGGTAACCTTATCGGACCATATCATGGTCATGTGGATTGCTATTGAAGCCACAACCCTTGCCAGTGCACCGCTGATCTATACCCATAGAACCTCGGCATCCCTTGAAGCCACCTGGAAATATGTGCTCATATGTTCGGTGGGTATTGCCATGGCACTTCTTGGAACTGTCTTTATTACACTGGCCATGGATATTGGTAACGTTGATGCGCCGCTTTCTTTTTCAGCACTGACTCAGGTTGCCAAAGACCTTGATCCCATGTGGCTTAAAGCAGGATTTGTCTTCATACTTGTGGGATATGGGACAAAGATGGGCCTTGCCCCTATGCACACCTGGCTTCCGGATGCACACAGTGAAGCACCGAGCCCTGCCTCAGCACTATTATCCGGCGTGCTTTTAAATTGTGCATATCTGGGTATTTTTAAGACAAATAAAATTATGCATGCCGCAGGCCTGAATGATTTTTCCGGTACAATCCTTATTGTTTTTGGATTAATGTCCATTCTGGCAGCAGCTACATTTATTCTTAAACAAAACGAATATAAAAGAATGCTGGCCTATTCAAGTATAGAGAATATGGGAATCATCGCCTTTGGAACAGGAATCGGCGGCATAGGTGTTTATGGCGCCATGATATGTATGATTCACCATAGCCTGATCAAATCTTCTCTTTTCTTGTCATCGGGAAATATTTTACTGGGGTATGGTAATAGGTTTATTGAAAATACAGGGGATATGGTAAAGCGCATGCCCAAAACATTTGTTGCCTTTTTTGCTGGTTTTGCCGGTATTTCAGGATTTCCTCCGTTTGGAATTTTTATCGGAGAAATGTTTATTATCGTGGGTGCATTCCGAGCCGGTCACTTCCTGGCAGCCGGTATCTTTATTTTAACCCTTTGTGTCATTTTTGCCGGATTTGCCAACCAGGTAATGAAAATTTCCTTTGATGATTTTAACAAAGAAGACTTAAATAAAGCGATTGGTTTAAAAGAAAGGGCCAGTATGGTCTGGCCTCAATATATATTGCTCTTAACATCCCTGGTATTATGCTTTTATATGCCGGATACATTATATCAAACAATAATTGATGCAGTGACTGCTCTGGGCGGAGGACTTAAATGACTAACGCTTTTTTAGAAATTTCAAATGGTGAGAAACTAGCAAGAGAAAAAATTCCTCATCTTTCCTTTAATGATTTTTATGATAATGCTTTGCACATTGTAAAGACAGGAGGAAAGGTTGTTCAGTATTTTGGCTATCAGGATGATGCATCCATTAAACTCATGGCTGTTTTAAGAACTGATAAACTCCTTGTTGCCGGTTGTGATGCATTGGATTCTTATCCTGCTTTAAGTAAAACATGTGAGCCTTTTCACATGTTTGAAAGGGAGATTGCCGAACAGTTCGGTATACGGCCCGAGGGTCATCCCTGGCTGAAAATGGTCAGGTACCACGCTAACTGCCGGGATGTTCCTGATGTTTTTGGCAATGATTATAAAGAAGATATCCCGGGTAATTATAATTATTACCAGGTAGACGGAGACGAAATTCATGAGGTCGCAGTGGGACCGGTTCATGCCGGTGTAATAGAACCCGGCCATTTCAGGTTTAACTGCATTGGTGAACGCGTACTTCACCTGGAAATACAGCTGGGATACCAGCACAGGGCTGTAGAAAATCTTTTCTTAAACGCTGAAGTAAAAAGATTGCCCATTCTTGCTGAAAATATAGCTGGTGATACCACCATCGGTCACAGTCTTTGTATGGCACAGGCGGTTGAGGCACTCACATCGGTTACGCCTGACAGGGGTGCTCAAATTATTCGAACCATAGCACTGGAACTGGAACGGCTTGCCAATCATATTGGTGATCTTGGGGCATTAAGCGGCGATGTGGCCTTTTTGCCGCCAGCCAATTATTTCGGACGTATCCGGGGAGATTTTTTAAACCTGGCGCTTCTGATATGCGGCAACAGATTTGGAAAAGGACTGGTACGACCAGGAGGGGTTCGATTTTCACTGGCCGATGATATTCGCAAAACCCTTGATGAAAGGCTTAAAGAGTTAAAACCCCAGGTAGAACATGTTCTTGAGCTTCTTTTTTCCGCTTCAACTGTAAGAGCTCGTTTTGAAGACTGCGGTGTTGTCAGTAATAACGATGCTGAAAAATTAGGCCTGGTAGGTCCGGCAGGACGGGCAAGCGGTATTGCCTATGATGCCAGGCGCAGCTTTCCTACTGAACATTATAGTCAGATAGATATTGTTGAAAATAAAAAACCCACAGGCGATGTATATGATCGTGCAAGAGTTCGATATGATGAAATACTGCAATCAATTCATATTATTCAATCTTTGATTAATGAACCGGTTGAAACACAATGTGCGGATGACAGCAATTTTAATCTGCCGCCGTCTTCTTTTGTGGTAACTGTTAATGAGGCATGGCGGGGCGAAGTGTCCCATGCAGTTTTGACAGATAATAAGGGGAAAATACTTCGATACAAAGTCAAGGATCCTTCTTTTCATAACTGGAATGGTCTTGCAATGTCTTTACGGGATACAGGCATCTCAGATTTTCCTTTAAACAATAAAAGTTTTAATCTTTCTTATTGTGGGTTTGATCTTTAAATAATAAATAAATTATGAAACTGATAAAGAGAGTTTTAAATGCTCAATACACTTAAAAATAGATTTGAACAGGGTAACAGAACCTGTGGCTATCCTAAAGAAAAACCTGCTGTATTTGCTCGTTATCGAGGAAAACCAATTATCCAAAAAGATGTTACACCTGATATCATAGAAGCGTGTGCAAAGGCCTGCCCGCAAGATGCCATTGATATCGTTAAAAAGAAAATTGATATGGGCCGGTGCGTCTTCTGCGGGACATGTGAACAAATTTCCAAAGGGGCCTTTATTACTTTTACAGATGATTTTGAAATCTCCACTTCCAAAAAAGAACACCTGTTGACCGATGGTGATCTTCCCTCGCTTGCCGAACACTCAAAACAGCACTTTAAAAAACTGTTTGGCAGGTCGCTGCAGCTCAGGCAGGTATCAGCAGCTGGATGTAATGCCTGCGAAGCTGATTTAAACGTATTGGCAACACCATTTTTTGATCTGGCACGGTTTGGTATCAATTTTGTTGCCTCTCCCCGACATGCCGATGGTATTGTTGTGACGGGACCTGTATCCAGAAATATGAAAACGGCACTATTGACAACATATGAAGCAATTGCAGAACCAAAAGTTGTCATTGCTGTGGGAAGCTGCACCATAACTGGCGGCCCTTTTACCGGAAGCCCTGAAATAACCGAAGGTCTGGACACCATTTTGCCTGTGGATCTGTTTATACCCGGCTGCCCTCCGCACCCTCTGACTAACCTTCATGCGCTGTTGACATTTTTTAAATAAAATCAGACTTATATATCATATATGAGGGTCCATAATTCTTGTTTGGTATGAACGCTGCGAATGTAAGTTAATATCATAAAATTTTGATTTATTCTAAGCGCTTATAGACACATTAACCACCTTTTTACTATTCTAAAATCCATTCCCAACGAGGATATTTTCTATTTAAAACCATTAAGAATACAAATGGTATCTTTTACAATTTCAGACTCGGAAAAACCGGATAGGATCAATAATGCTTCCCCAATCCACCATCAAAAAAAATAAAAACCTCGTTGCGCTTGATGGTTCAAGCAGATAGAATGTTTGTGCAAGCAAAAACCTATCATCAACGAGGTGAAACATATTATGTCACAAGGCGTATTACCAT